>DATCXH010000981.1:0-10709 GCA_036565925.1 Vicinamibacterales bacterium | reverse complement strand
ACCGCACCCGCTTCACGAAGCAGCCGGCACGAACGCCCGGCGCTTAAGCCCGACCGGCGCCTAAATCCGACCGGTCCATGGCGAAGCTGTCATGCGTGGATCAAGTCGGTTCGCAGAGTGACATACAGTCCCACGCTGCGTTCGCAAGGCATCGCGTGTCACGGAAGGCACTTGCGTTGGCGTTGCTCAGTGTCCGCCTCCACGCCGACCTGTAGAAATGAAAGCGCGTTCACTCGACGTGTTCGTCTGTCCCGCGTGCCACGGGGCGTTGCAGCTCCGCCGCAAGGGATGCGGTGCGGAAATCCTCGAGGGCTATCTGCTCTGCCTGACGTGTCGTTCTTCGTATCAGATCACCAACGGGATTCCGCGATTCGTGCGCACCGAGCCGTACGCGCGAAGCTTTGGCTTCCAGTGGCAATGGTTTCGTACCGTGCAGATGGATTCGATCAACGGTGCGTCCACGTCTGACGCCACGCTCACCGCGACGACCGGCTGGCGTGATGAGGAGTTCGCCGGCCGGCGACTGCTCGACGCGGGCGTAGGTGCCGGGCGCTTCGCCGAGAGAGCGGCCGCGAAGGGCGCCGAGGTGTTCGGCATCGATGTCACGACGGCGATCGACGCCACGTACCGCAATATCGGCGGTCTCGACAACGTGCACCTTGCGCAGGCCGATGTCTTCGCGTTGCCGTTCCGTGACCACACGTTCGATCTCGCCTACTCGATCGGCGTCCTGCATCACACGCCCGATCCGCCGTCGGCCTTTGCCGCAGTGGCCAGAACCGTGGCACCAGGCGGCAAGCTCGCGATCTATGTGTATGCGCGATATGGACCGTCTCATCGCTTCTCTGATGCCATTCGTCTCGTCACGACTCGTCTGCCACTGAGAGTGACGTGGACATTGAGCTCGATGGCGGTTCCTCTGTACTGGGTGTATCGCGTACCGGTTGTGGGACGGTTACTCAGCGTGACGCTGCCGATCTCGATGGAGCCGAAGTGGCGTTGGCGATGGCTTGACACGTTCGACTGGTACTCGCCGACGCACCAGTCGAAATACCTCTACCCGGAAATCTTTCGCTGGTTCACAGAGAACGGCTTGACCGTGGTCGACATTCCTGACGGTCCGATCCGAATGTCTGGCGTGAAGAACCAGGAGCAGACGCATGCACGTACTCGACGCGACACCGACCTGGTGGCGTCCTGAGCCCGTCAGGAACCGTCGTTCCGGCTCACAGGGAAGCACGGCGTTCGCAGCACTCGTCACGTTCACCGCGATCTTGTTGCTGTCGCCCCAGGTGTGGTTCCCCGTGCTCCAGCACTTCCGTATTGCGTTTCTCGCGGCGGTCTTCGCGCTCGTGATGTACCTGCTCGAGAGCAGTGTCCGTCGACAGGCGGTTGGTCCACTACGCGGGGAATTCGCGATCACGCTGGTCCTGGTGCTGTGGGCGACTCTGACGGTGCCGCTCTCCTATTGGCCCGGTGGCAGCGTCGAGCAACTCATCGATCCGTTCCTCAAGGCCGTGGTCTTCTTCTGGCTGGTTGCGTCGCTGGTGACTTCGTACCCGCGATTGCGGGTCTTCATGTGGGTCCTGGTCCTGTGCTCCATTCCGCTCTCGGTGTCGGCACTTCAGAGCTACTGGGCCGGCAACTTTCTCACTTCACCAGATCCCTCTGCGCCGCGAATCACCGGCTTCAATGAAGGCGGGTCAGGAATCGCCGGGAATCCCAACGATCTTGCGCTGACGTTGAACCTCATGATTCCCGTCGCGGTTGCTCTGCTGACCATGGAGAGGACGATTGCCGCGCGCGCAGTGGCGGCGTTGGCGTTGTTGCTTTCGGTTGCTGGCGTCATCGTGACGTTCTCTCGAGCCGGCTTCGTGACGCTGGTCATCATCGCGCTGTTGTCAGTCGTCCCGATGATTCGTCATGCACCGGCCGCAGCGATGCTCCTCCTGCTCGGGCTGATCGTCAGCACCCCATGGATATTGCCGACCGGTTATACGCAGCGGCTCACCACGATCACCGACATTTCGAGCGATCCGACCGGATCAGCACAGGGGCGATGGGTGGACCTCGCTGCCGCCGCCGATGTCGTGACGCGCACGCCGGTGGTCGGAGTGGGACTGGGACAAAACGTGCTGGCGCTCAATCGCGAACGCGGGCCGACCTGGCGCATGGTGCACAACGTCTACCTGCAATACGCGGTCGATCTGGGCATACCCGGCTTGCTCCTCTTCCTCTGGCTGTTCGTGACCGTATTTCGTCGGGTCCGCCATGTGCGGCGTCTGTCAACACGCCCATCAACTCTGAGCCGGGTGGGCATCGCCGCTGCGGGAGTGCAGACGGCGTTGTGTGCGTTCGCCGTGGCTGCGCTGTTTTATCCGGTGGCGTATCAGTTCTACTTTTTCCTGATCGCCGGCCTGGGGCTGGCAGTCGACAACGTGTGGCGGACGTCGATCACGACATGACATCGAATACTTCGATTCGGGTGCTCAAGGTCCTGCCGACACTGCACAGCGGCGGCACCGAGCATCAGGTCACGTCTCTCACTCGCGCACTCGCAGACGATGGTTTCGATCTGGAAGTCGGTTGCATGCACCGGGTCGGGCCGCTGGTGGATGCGCTCACGGAGCGAGATATTCCGTTGCGCGAATACTCGATCTCCTCTTTCTTGAACCCACGTGCGATCGGCCAACAAATGCGTCTGGCTCGTCACATCGTCGGCCGGCGCGTGCACATCGTGCATGCCTACGGCTTCTATGGGAATGTCTTCGCCATTCCGCCTGCGGCAGCGACGGGCGTGCCAGTGATCATCGCGTCGGTGCGCGACCGCGGCGTGTATCTCACATCGCGCCAGACGCGCGCGCAGAGATACGTCTGCCGCCTCGCAGATCGCATTCTCGTCAACGCCGACGCTGTCAGGACATGGCTTCTCGAACAGGGATATCCCCTGAAGAAGATCGTCGTCATTCGCAACGGCGTCGACGTCAACCGCTTCGATGCACCTGCCGATCCCAACCAGCTTCGTCAGCAGCTTGGTCTCGCCGCTGGCGAACGCATGGTGACGGTCGTCTCTCGGATCAGCCGGCTCAAGGGCCTCGAACAGTTCATCGATGCGGCGTCGCTGCTCGCGCCCTGGTTTCCAACCGTGCGATTTGTCATCGCTGGCGATGCAGGCGAGGGTGACAATGACTACGTGGCCGCGCTGAAGCAGCGCGCCGAGCACCTCGGGCATCGCGTTCTCTTCATCGGCCACCGCTTCGACGTTCCGGCGGTGTTGAGAAGCGCCGCCGTGTCGGTCATGCCATCGCTCAACGAGGCACTCTCGAACGTACTGCTCGAATCAATGGCCGCGGGCGCACCGATTGTCGCGACGCGAGTCGGCGGTACGCCGGAGGCAATCGTCCACGGCGTTACCGGCCTGCTCGTGCCAGCGAACGAACCCAAGGCACTCAGCGGAGCCATCGCCCGATTGTTGAACGAACCGGATCTCGCCCTCGCGCTCGGCCGCGCGGCGCGGCGGACTGCCGAGTCGAGTTTCTCCCTTTCTCGAATGGTTGCAGCAACCGAACGCCTGTATCAGGACCTGCTGGCGCAAAAAGAAACCAGCGCCGATCGATGTAGTGTCCGGCTTTAGCCGGACTGCAATTCGTATAGTGTCCGGCTCTAGCCGGACCCGCCTCTCGCAACATCAATGTTACCGGCTCTATCTCTTACGCCGCCCGCTCGTACGTGGGTCATCGAAGCGCTCCGGCAGCGTCCCGCAGTATCGATCGTGATCGGACGATCGATCGGGTTCGTCGCCGCGTTTGCGATCCCGATCGCCTTGTCGCGGATCCTCGATCAAGCCGAGTTCGGAACCTACAAGCAGTTATTTCTCATCTACGCCACGCTGTTCGGTGTGGCGCAGCTCGGCATTGCCGAGAGCCTCTACTACTTCATCCCACGGGACGCGCATCATGCCGGCCAGCACATTGCCAACGCCGTCGTGACGCTGGCCGCGTCGGGTGTCGCATGCCTCACGCTGCTGATGCTCTCCTCGAGCGCGATCGCCGGATGGCTCGCCAACCCGCAGATCACTGCCGGCCTGTTGCCGCTCGGCGTGTTTCTGTGCCTGACACTGGTGACAGCCCCGTTCGAGATCGTGCTGGTGTCGAGGGGACGCTACAACGGCGCGGCACTCACGTATGCCGCATCCGATCTCGTGCGCGTGGGCTGCATTGTCGTACCAGCGTTTGTGATCGGGACGATTGCGGCCGTGATGTGGGGCGTCGTTGCCTTTGCACTCGCCCGTCTTGTCGCGATGCTCTGGTCACTTCGATGGGAACTTGTGACCGGCTTCCGACCAGAACTTTCCATGTGGCGCGGCCAGCTCGCGTATGCCCTCCCGTTCGCGCTTGCGGTTGGCGTCGAAATCCTTCAGACCAACTTCCATCAGTACGTGGTCGCTACGCGTTTCGACGCGGCAACATTCGCGATATTTGCCGTCGGCGTCTTGCAGATGCCGCTGGTGGACATCATCGCGACGTCTGCAGCGAGCGTCATGATGGTGAAGATCAGTGCCGGGGGCGACCGCGACGGTCGCGCAGCGCTGGCTCTCTGGCACGACACCATCGTGCGGCTGTCGCTCGTCGTTTTTCCTCTCGTCGCGTTCGTGCTCATCGCCGCACGCGACCTGATCGTTCTTGTCTTTACCAATGCGTATGCGGCGAGTGTGCCGATCTTCCAGCTCTCGACGATCGCACTCCTGCCCGCCTGCCTGTGCGTGGATGCGGTCCTTCGCGCGCACGCTCAGACGCGAGCGCTCTTCGTCCTGAATCTGGTGCGGCTCGCGGTCGTCGCTGCCCTCATCGGAGCATTATTGACGGCGTTCGGCCTGCGCGGAGCAGTGGCCGCGACGTTGTGCGCGACGGTCCTCGCCCGCGCGCTCGGGCTCGCGCGAATCGCCCGGATTTTGCACCTGCGGCTCGTCGAAATCCTGCCGTGGAAACAACTGACTACGACCGCGACACTCGCCGTTTTGGCGGCGCTGCCAGCCGTGTGGGTGCACCGCCTCTTGCCGAACACCGGGGCCGTTGCGCTGGTGATCGTGGCGGGCGTGTACGGCATCACGTTCATGGGGCTCAACCTGTGGAAAGGTTCGTTGTCGTGGTTCTCGATGGTTCCGGAAACGTGATGTCTCGTACGAGAGTCCTCTGATGTGCGGAATCGCCGGCATCGTTCGGTCGGACAGACGTCCAGTCGACACAGGCGAGCTCCAGGACATGTGCGACGTCATGGTCCACCGTGGGCCAGACGATGAAGGCGTACATGTCGGTGAAGGGATCGGTCTGGCCATGCGAAGGCTGAGCATCATCGACCTTCACAATGGACATCAGCCCGTGGCCAATGAAGACCAGTCCGTCTGGGTGGTCTTCAACGGCGAGATCTACAACTATCGACAGCTGCGCAAGGAGCTCGAAGGGCGAGGCCACAGGTTTCGCACCTCCAGTGACACAGAAACGATCGTGCATCTCTATGAGGAATTCGGGATGCGCGCCGTCGAGCGCCTGCGCGGCATGTTCGCCTTTGCAGTGTGGGACGGCCGTCTGCGGCAGCTGCTGCTGGCACGCGATCGGCTCGGGATCAAACCCCTGTACTATGCCGAACGAAACGGCGAACTCGTATTCGCCTCTGAGCTCAAGTCGATCCTCCAGCTCGCCCACATCGATCGAACGCTGAACTGGGAAGCCGTTCGGCATCTGTTCACCTTCCTCGCGACGCCGGCGACCCACAGCATCGTCGACGGTGTGAAGAAGCTCGAGCCGGGTCACATCGCCATCCTCCGGGACGGGCATCGACTGCACACCCATCGCTATTGGGACGTGACGTTCACTCCTGATACGACCGCCACTGAACAGGATCTGCTTCGTAGGCTTCGCCACCTGCTTGTCGATACTGTTGCGGCGCATCAGATCAGCGATGTGCCGATCGGCGCGTTTCTGAGCGGCGGGATCGATTCGAGTGCCGTTGTCGCGTTGATGGCGCAGCACTCGTCCACGCGGGTCAAGACGTTCTCGGTCGGATTCCATGAAGGGGGGTTCGACGAACACGCGTATGCGCGGAAAGTCGCGGCGCGATTCGGCACCGAGCATTACGAGATCGTTCTCGAGCCGAGTGTCGTTCCGAACGTGCAGGACCTGGTCTGGTATCTCGACGAGCCGTTCGGTGACACATCTGCGATCGCGACATACGTGGTGTCGAAGCTCGCAGCCACGCAGGTCAAGGTGGTGCTCACCGGGGACGGCGGCGATGAGTTGTTTGCCGGCTATGACAAGTACGTCGTCGAAGGCCGGGAGCGTCGCTACGACCGCGTGCCACAGCGACTCCGACGGCTCACGAGCGCCGTCAGCGCCGCGATGCCCGAAGGAGTACGCGGGCGCAGATTTCTGCGCCATCTGGCACTCGATGGATCGAGGCGTTACCTCGACGCCTCCACGCTGGTCTCGGCCGACGAATTACCCAGCCTGTTTCGCGACGAAGCGTTCGCCGAAATGAAGCCGTACGATCCGTGGGCCGCTTCGCTGGCCTATCTCGAGCGAGGCAGCGATTGGGTGTCGACCCTCCAGTATCGGGATCTCCACACCTACCTGCCCCTCGACATTCTTACCAAGGTCGATCGCATGACGATGGCGCACTCGATCGAGGCGCGTCCGCCGCTCCTCGATCATCACCTCGTGGAATTCGCTGCGACGGTGCCGTCACACCTCCGGTTGCACGACGGCACCACGAAGTACTTGTTCAAGCGAGCGATGCGAGGACTGCTGCCAGCCGACATCATCGACCGGCCGAAGCGCGGCTTCGCCGTACCACTGGCGGGATGGTTCAGAGGACAGCTCGCCGGGTTCGCGCGCGACATCTTGCTCTCGGACACGACTCGGCAACGTCAGTATTTCAACACCGACTACCTCGAACGGTTGATCGATCGACACATGCAGGGCCGCGATCTCGATCTCCAACTGTGGACGACGATGTCGTTCGAGCTGTGGTGCCGGCAGTTTCTCGACAACCCCGCACCTCGTCACTCATAACCCATGCGATCGGCCCGCCCGCGAATCGTCATCGTTGCCGCGAGTCTCGATATTCTCGGCGGCCACGGAGTACAGGCCACCAGTCTCATCGGAGCACTGGCCCGCGAAGGCATTCCGGTCGCGTTCGTTCCGGTCAATCCAGTCCTCCCTCCGGGATTGCGATGGATTCGTCGCTGGCCCTATCTGCGAACGCTCGTCAACCAGGCACTTTACCTGCCGAGCCTCTGGCGACTGCGTCACGCCGACGTCGTGCATGCCTTCTCCGCGTCGTACGTGTCCTTTCTTCTCGGTCCCGTGCCCGCAATGCTGATCGGTCGGCTGCTGCGACGCCGTGTGATCCTGCACTACCACAGCGGTGAAGCGGCCGATCATCTGGCCCGCTGGGGAGTGTTCGTGCATCCGTGGTTGATGCTGGCCGACGAGATCGTCGTGCCGTCCCAATACCTTGCGAGCATCTTCGCCGCACATGGCCATGCGACGCGGGTGATCCCAAACATCGTGAGCCTGACAAGCTTCCGGTATCGCGACCGCAGTCCGGTTCGTCCCCGACTGTTGTCGATACGGAACCTGGAGCCGTACTACCGGGTGGATGTCATCCTCGAAGCATTCGCGCGCCTGAAGGAGCGGCTTCCAGAAGCGACCTTGACTGTGGCGGGTTACGGAAGCGAGGAAGCACGACTGAAGCAGATGGCGACGTCAGGCGTGCGCTTCGTCGGTCGCGTCGAGCCGGCAGAGATGCCGTCCTTGTTCGATTTCGCGGACGTCTTCGTGAATGCGTCCGTTGTCGACAATCAGCCGGTCTCGATTCTCGAAGCGTTCGCCGCGGGACTTCCCGTTGTTTCGACGCCGACCGGTGATATCTCCGCGCTGGTTCGCCATGGCCACACGGGACTGCTCGTTCCCGAAAACGACCCAGACACACTCGCCGCCGCGGTACTGGCATTGATTGAGCGTCCGCTCGAAGCGCTGGAGTTCGCGCGTGCGGCACGGCGCGAAGTGAGCCGGTTCACCTGGGCCGCTGTGCGCGGCTGCTGGCTCGACGTCTACGGCGGGGCCGAAGTGAGTTCACTGCAATGACTACACACACGCTGACGCGATTGCGCTCGATGACCGTATGGGAACTCGCTGACCGCGGCAGGCAGGAAGTGCTGAAACGCGTCGACCGGTTGCCATCCCCGACCAGCCAATCGGATCCGCTCGCGTTGCTCGCACGACGCGCGCCGGCGCTGGCCAATCCCGAGTCGGCTCTCGAGGCACTGCGGACGACACTTCCTCGCAATTTCTTCGTCGGGCTTTCTGAACCAGGCCTCCGCCGAGTGATCGACGATCGCGCATTCGAAGAACGGGGCGAGGTCGTCATCGCTGCCACACGGCTGATCGAGCGCCGCTTCAACCTGCTCGGATACCGTGCGCTGTCTTTCGGTGACCCGGTTGACTGGCACTTGGATCCGACCTCATCCCGGCGGGCGCCTCTCGTGCACTGGAGCCGTCTCGATCCACTCGACGAGACCGTCGTCGGCGACAGCAAGGTCGTGTGGGAGCTCAATCGTCACCAGTGGATCGTTCACCTCGCGCAAGCGTGGACCCTGACGCGGGACGAACGCTATGCCGCCGAATGTGTGTCGATGATCGAGTCGTGGATCCGTGACAACCCGACCGGCATCGGGATCAACTGGGCCAGTAGTCTCGAAGTCGCGTACCGCCTGATGTCGTGGTGTTGGGTCGCAACGCTCATTCGCGAGGCGCCGGCTGTCACCGGTTCATGGGCGCTCACGCTCCTGGCTGAAATATGGGCGCACGCCCATCACGTGGAACGGTATCTTTCACGTTCGTTTTCACCCAACACACACCTGACCGGCGAAGCACTTGGACTCTTCTACGCCGGCGTGCTGTTTCCGGACTTTGGCGACGCACCGCACTGGCGTGAGCTCGGCATGCGCGTCTTGCTCGAACAGAGTTCAGCCCAGCTGTCTCGCGACGGCGTTCACTTCGAGCTGTCCACCTGCTATCACCGCTACACCGTCGAGACGTACTTGCAGTTCGCACTGCTCGCCGAGCGCAATGGTCTGCCGGTCCCGGACCACCTTTGGACCAGGCTCGAATCGATGATTGAATTTCTGATCGCGATCCGACGTCCGGACAGATCACTCCCGTCGATCGGCGATGACGACGGTGGCGCATTGTGCCCGCTGGTTCACCGCGCCCGCGATGGCGCACGCGGGGTATTTGCCATCGCCGGTTCGCTGTTCCACCGTACCGACTTCGCATGGGCAGCCGGTGGCGATGTGGCACACCTGATTTGGATGAGAGGCACCGCCGGACTCGACGAATTCGACTCGATCCCCAAAGCAGCTCCATCAGGCGAGGCGTTTCGCCTGTTTCCAGCCGGCGGCTACGCCGCCATGCGATCGGGATGGGACGTCAATGCCCATCAAATGATCGTTGACGTGGGCCCGCTCGGGTGTCCGATCACCAGCGGTCACGGTCACGCTGACTTGCTGAGCGTGCAGTGCGTCGCCTTCGGCGAGCCGATTCTCATCGACGCCGGAACGGGCAGCTACACCGCCGAACGACAGTGGCGCGACTATTTCCGTAGCACAGCGGCTCACAGCACGCTGCGCGTGGACCAGCGAGATCACGCGCAACCGGCGAGTTCATTCGGGTGGCAGTCGCGGCCACGCGCGCGGGTGATCGCGTCGCATTCCGACGATCTGTTCGATGTCGTCCATGCCGAGCACGACGCTTACAGTGACATCTCCGTCACGTGTCGCCGCCGGGCGATCTTCGTGAAGCCCCACTACTGGCTCCTCATCGACGATGTCGACGGAAGCGGGTCGCATCACGTCGAAGTCGCGTTTCAGTTCGCACCCATGCGCGTCACTCGTAGATCGCACCCGTGGGTCTGTGCTGAGACGCCGGGAGAGCGGGCCTTCTGGGTGGCAGCATTTGCCTCCGCGCCACTGAGAGCGGACGTGGCCTGCGGCGAGCTCGACCCGATTCGTGGCTGGACGTCCGCCGACTATGGCCAGCGTGAGCCGGCACCGCGGTTGACGTACTCGTCGCAGGCGTCGCTTCCCTGGCGATGCCTGACCCTGTTGTTTCCAGAAGCGGTCCCGTCCGCATCGCCGCCGTTCGTGAGCCCGCTCTACGACGACAAGCGGCGACCGCGCGGGCTCGTGTTTCACCGCTCAGGACTCTCGTTAGTCATCGACATGTAAGGGCTCCGCGATGTGCGGAATTGCCGGCATCCTCAACAACGACCCACGAGTTGCAGTTGATCCTGCGCGACTGCTGCGCATGAGCGACAGCCTCGCCCACCGTGGCCCGGACGGTCGGGGCCACATGATTGACGGCCCGATTGGGCTTGCGCATACGCGCCTCGCCATCATCGACGTGACTGGCGGTCAACAACCGATGTGCAACGAGGACGGCAGCATCCGCATCGTCTACAACGGCGAGATTTACAACCACGAGACGCTCCGGCGCGGCTTGCAGGCTCGTGGTCACACCTACCGAACGAGAAGCGACACGGAAAGCATTCTTCATCTGTACGAGGAAGCAGGTGCCCAAGTCGTCAATCAGCTTCAGGGCATGTTCGCGTTCGCGATCTGGGACCGTCGGCTTGGCCGCCTGCTGCTGGCG
>DATCXH010000484.1:0-3433 GCA_036565925.1 Vicinamibacterales bacterium | reverse complement strand
GGCCGCCGCATCGCTGATGTCGGCGCGAATGGGGTAGAGCATGATCGCTGCGCCGGCGACCAGTGCCGCGAGCAGCACACCCGCACCAAGCACTCGAGGAATGCCAATCGCGTGCAGGCGTCTGACGATTGGTTCGAGTGCGTAGCTGGCGAGGACGGCGACGACGATGGGAATGAAGAGTTCGCTGGCGGTGCGAAGGAACATTGCACCGGCGAGGACAGTCAGGACCGAAAGCGCGCCGACAGCGCTGCGAGGCACCTCGTCACGCTTTGACGAACGTGGTGATCTTCCGGCGAGTACGTTCTCGCAGCGAGCAGTCGCGCAGTTGGTCGGCGAGGGCTTCGAGGTTGGGAATGCCAGAGATGATCAACGTCGCGAGATCGGGATCCGAGGAGCGCAGGTGCAGCATGCAGTACCCAAGCACGCGCATTCCGAAGGGCCGATGAATGTCGAAGTCATCGATCCGAAACAACTCAACGCTGGATCTGATCGTCGAAAACAAGCCACGCTCGATTTGAATGCGCTGCGTTGTCAACGTGTAGACGACGGATCGGCTTTTCACCCAGTAGATGAGCCAGGCGATCCCGATTGTGATCACGACGATCGCCCATTGACCGAGCGATGAGATCACCACGGGATTGCCGGCGAACAGCTGGCGCTCGACCTCAGCGTCTTTTGTGCTCTCGTACTCCCCGAGATCGGTGTTACAGAAGCGGCATTTGATTGCCGCGGCTTTGATCGTTTCACCGCAGACCGGGCACGGCTTGCTGTCGTCGCTCACGTCGCCTCCGTGTCACCAACCACCAACCACCAACCACCAACTACCGACCACCAATCAGATTGTCTCCATCCGAGCACGGTACTTGCAACCCGGCCCCGCGTGGAGGTGTCCATGGCGAAGTACGGAAGAGGCGCATCGAAATCGGTGAAATCGGCGATGCACCGCCGCAAACGGGGGTCGTTGAAAAGCGGATCGGGCCGAAAGGTTACCAGCCGCAAGCAGGCGATTGCGATCGGCCTGAACGAGGCGAGGGAGAAAGGGTCCAAGGTGCCGTCGCGCGGGCGGAGCCGGAAACGGACGTCTCGCAAGAGCACGGCTCGTAAGCGAAGTACGTCACGGCGCTCCGCCAGTCAGTGATTCGCCGAACTATGACGCGTCTCGCGACGCGCGTCGAGCGAGAAGAGTTCTCGTCGGCGCGCGTCCTCAGGTCGCTGCGTCACGCGCGGTCGCCTAGTGCGTGGCGGTCCCGGAATGAACGCTCTTATTGATCGTCTCTGCCTGCTTCAGATGTGCCTCGACCGTGGGCAGCGTCTTGCTCGCCCATGCCTTCAGTTCCGAATCGCTTCCTGACTGCGACTCCTTACGCAGATCCGCCGCCACCTTCTTGTGTCCGTCCACCATCGCCTGCATGTATTCGCGGTCGAATGCGGCCCCGCTCAGTTTCGAGAGTTTGTCCGAGAGCTTCTTGTGCTCGGCATCGAGGGTGGTCGGCCACGTGACGTTCTTGCTTGCGGCTGCGCTCTTGAGGTCATCGAGCGCTTTGGTGTGGTCCTCGACCATCATCTGGCCGAACTTCTTGACATCCTCCGACATGGCTTTTTGCTGTGCGAGCTTGCCGAGCTCGACCTCCGCCATGTTGGCCTGAGCTGCCTTCATGGCGAATGAGCTGTCGCCCGCCGCGTGTGATGAGGATTCGGTCGCAGGCTTTGCCGGCTTCGGGGAGGGTTGCTGTGCTCCAGTCGAAGACTGCGCGCCAGATGCGGTCGCGAACGCCACAACGATCAGCATCGCGAGTGAAAGTTTCATGTTGGTTGCTCCCTTGACTGTCATTTGGGGGGCTTGGTCGCAAGCGGCATGCCCGCACACGCGACTCATGCGGCGCACGGCGGCGGGCAATTTGCTCTTCACTGTGGGCAGAGCTCGTGATGGACGAACCCAAGAAGCCGAGGCCGAGTTCGCCGCGCGGGTCCATGAGTGCGATTCGCCGTCAGGCTGAGGCGTGCCGCCGCTGCGATCTCTGGAAGCACGCAACGCAGACAGTATTTGGTGCGGGGCCGCGTAGCGCCCGCATCATGCTCGTCGGCGAGCAGCCAGGCGACGCGGAAGACCGTGAAGGGGAACCGTTCGTGGGTCCAGCTGGAAAGCTGTTGCGTCACGCGCTCGAGGATGCCGGCATCGACCTTCGCGACGTCTATCTGACCAATGTGGTGAAGCACTTCAAGTGGGAACCACGCGGCAAGAGGCGGATTCACAAGAAGCCTCGGCACAGTGAGGTGCAGGCGTGTCGTGTGTGGCTCGACGCGGAGATTGCGTTGGTCAAGCCGCGCGCGATTGTGGCCCTCGGCGCGACGGCCGCGCAGGCCGTGATCGGCCCCGACGCCAAGGTGACACGCGATCGCGCGAAGTCATTTCCGTCGCCGCTTGCACCGCTCGTCACCCTCACCGTGCATCCCTCCTCGATCCTGCGTGCGCCGGATTCTGAAACGCGCGCTGCAGAGCGCGCACATTTCGTCGACGACCTGCGTAGCATCGCCGCACAGGTCAAACCCTGATGGAGTGAATGCCGATGCGCACCAACGTCACCGCCCTCGTCGCTGGAATGTTTGCGTGGGGGAGCCTCGTATCGGCGCAGCTTCCACCGCAACCGCCGCAAAGTCCGCGACCGACCTCCGCCGAACGGCCGACCACACGCGGCACGGAAGGGATCGTCACGCTCGAAGGCTGCCTGGTCCGGGAAGCCGAGGTCCAGGGCCGCTGGCCGAAGACCCCTGCACAGGCCGGTGTCACTGGTGACTACGTGCTGACACGTGCGAAAGCGATCAAGGGCACTCCGCCCGCGTCATTGACCGGCATGTACGACGTCGACGATATCGACCTTGGCCTGCTCGAATCCTTCGTCGGTCAGCGGGTGCAGATTGATGGGTGGTTCGACGAGCTGGATCGTGCAGCGAGGCCAGCCGGCCGAGACCGCGCCGATGATGATCTCGTCGAGATTCGCGGCAGCACCATTCGCGCGATCGCGAAGGATTGCGCCGACTGACGCTGAAATCGACGATTGACGAAGTGCGGTCGACGAATTGAGGACGCGAGTCGGACAGTCGTCAACCGTCCATCGTCAATCGTCAATCGCTCTCATGACCTGTCGCGCGGCGCGCCGCCCGCTGGCGATCGCGCCGTGGACTGTTCCAGTCGCGCCGTCCGTGTCGGTGGCTTCACCCGCGAAGAACAGCGTGCCCGCAAGCGGTCGCGCGAGCACCGCGGATGCCTCCATGCCCCCGACCTTCACATAGCTGTACGCGCCGCGCGCAAACGGATCGTGCAGCCAGTCGTGCGTCCACGCCTCTTCGACCATCGATCGCATGCGCCGGTGTGTGATGCCGCACTGCCGTGCGAGTGCGTTGACCGCACGATTGATGATGGCGGCTGCTGGCT
>DATCXH010000116.1:0-2592 GCA_036565925.1 Vicinamibacterales bacterium | reverse complement strand
GTTCGCGCCACGTATTCGACGTACGAGCCGGGATACAGATGCGGTTCCTTCTCGACGCCGGACTCCCCGCCCAATTCGAGCACGCGGTTGCTGAGCGCCCGCAAGAAGGCGCGGTCATGCGATACGAACAGCATCGTGCCGTCATAGTCCTTCAGCGCTTCAATCAGCATCTCCTTCGTGAACAGATCGAGATGGTTCGTTGGCTCGTCGAGTACGAGGAAGTTCGGCGGGTTAAGGAGCATTCGCGCGATGACGAGACGCGTCTTCTCACCACCTGACAGCGAGCGGATCTTCTTGTCGATGTCGTCGCCGGAGAACTGAAAGGCGCCTGCCAGATTGCGCAGCGCGCCGATCGACTCGTCCGGGAAATCGCGCTGCAACTGCTCCTCGATGGTCAGATCGGGATCGAGCAGATCCAGCGCCTGCTGCGCGAAGTAGCCCATCTTCAGACTCGCGCCCAACTTGACCTCTCCGGCATCCGGCTCCAACGCACCGGCAACCATCTTCAGCAACGTCGTCTTCCCGGCGCCGTTCTTGCCCATCACGCACCACCGCTCACCGCGGCGGATGGTCATCTTCAGTCCGTCGTAGACGACGCGTCGGCCATAGGATTTCGATACGCCATCGATGACAGCGACCTGATCGCCGGATCTCGGCGGCTGACGGAAATCGAAGTGCACCACCTTCCGTTTCTTCGGCAGCTCGATCTTTTCGATCTTCTCGAGTGCCTTGACGCGGCTCTGCACCTGCGCCGCCTTCGCCGCGTGTGCGGCGAATCGCTCGATGAACCGCTGCTCCTTGGCGAGCATCGCCTGCTGGCGCGCGTAGGCCGCCTCGCGGTTGGCCTCGCGGATCGCGCGTTCGCGTTCATAGAAGTCGTAGTTGCCGGAATAGACGGTGATCTCACCGCCATCGATCTCGGCGATCTTGGAAACGACCCGGTTCATGAACTCGCGGTCGTGCGACGTCATCAGCAGCGCGCCCGGCCGCGATTTGAGAAACGCCTCGAGCCAGATGATCGATTCGATATCGAGGTGGTTGGTCGGCTCGTCCATCAGCAGGACGTCGGGTGCGCCAAGCAGCACGCGCGCCATCGCGACGCGCATCTTCCAGCCGCCAGACAGCAGACCCACGTCCCCGTCGATGCGCTCGTCGTCGAAGCCGAGACCGTGAAGGACCTCGCGCGCCTGCGCCTCGAGCCCGTAGCCGCCGAGATGTTCGTACTCCTCCTGCACTTCGCCAAAGCGCGCGAGGATCCGGTCCATGTCGCCGGCGCGATCGGGATCGCTCATCGCAAGCTGGAGATCTTCGAGCTCATGATGCAAGTCACCGAGCCTACCGCTGCCGGCAATCGCTTCATCGAGCACCGACCGGCCGGACATCTCCTCGACGTCCTGACGGAAATACCCGATGGTGAGCTTCTTTGGGACAGACACGTCCCCCTCGTCCGGCATCTCCTCGCCGACGATCATGCGAAACAGCGTCGTCTTGCCGGCGCCGTTGGGGCCGACGAGACCGACTTTTTCACCAGGATTGAGCTGAAAGGATGCGTCAACGAACAACACCTGCCGTCCGTACTGCTTTCCGACTCGGGAGAACGAGATCACACGAGGAGCTCCCCACGTCCGACGAGGACCGCGGTGCCGCCGACCTTCACGCCGGTGATGTCTTTGGGTTCGCCTTCGACGGACACGTATATCCGGCTCGGGCGTCCCATCGCCACACCCTGACTGATCTGAATTGGCCGCGCCGGATCAGCCTTCACGACCCCATGATGGACGATGTAACAGCCGATCGGACCGGCCGCGCTCCCCGTCGCCGGGTCTTCGATGATGCCGAAGTCGGGAGCGAACATGCGGCCATACACCGTGTCGTCCGGCGAGGGTCCACCGACGGAAAACAAGAAGATCGGCAAATCGAGTCCGCACGCCGCGCAGAGCCGGCTGAAACCCGCGGAGTCGCTGACTGCGCGATCGACGGTCTGGTGATCGCGCAGCGGCACGACGAGATATGCCACGCCGCACGACACTTCCTGTACCGGCAGCCTGTCGGACAGATCGTCCGTCTTGAGACCAAGCGCGTCGGCGCACGCAGCGCGCTGCGACACGATCGGACCAAACGTCGGCGGCCGTTGTGTCATCCAGCTGAAGCTCAGATTGCCATCCGTCCATTCGAGATCGACCGGCGTCGGCCCGATGTTGAGGCCGAACACAAACCGCTTCGCGCTCTTCTTGATCACGCCGGCATGCGCGAGCGCGAACGTGCTGCCGATCGTGGGATGACCCGCCATCGGCATTTCGTTAAACGGCGTGAAGATGCGCATCCGCATGTCGGTATCGGGGCGCTCGTTCGGCAGGATGAACGTGCTCTCTGAGAAATTCATCTCGCGCGCGATCGCCTGCATCTGTGCGCCATCGAGTCCCTGCGCATCGGTGAAGACAGCGAGCTGATTTCCGAGCAGCGGCTTGTCAGTGAATACGTCGTAGTGAAGATACGAAAGCGGCATACCCGCAGTATAGGAGGCGCCTGTTGGGAAATTGTTTTACTTACGTGTGCAGGCGGGTCTAAAGACCCGCCTCTACGACCCGCCTC
>DATCXH010000967.1:0-3802 GCA_036565925.1 Vicinamibacterales bacterium | reverse complement strand
GTCAACCGCGACGGAACGATGTTCGAATCGTAGATGCGTACGTCGAACCCCTTGCCGATCAGCGCTTCGACTACGGCCACCATCGGGCTTTCACGCAAATCATCGGTCCCGGGCTTGAACGCCAGCCCGACGACGCCGACGCGACGCGCTCGCGTCTGAAGTACACGTTCGATCCCGTGACGAATCTGTGACTCGTTCGACGTCATGACGGCGTTCAGCATCGGAATCGACACGTCGGCCACGCGCCCTGCATGAAGCAGGGCGCGCAGATCTTTCGGCAGACAGGATCCGCCGAAGGCGAATCCGGGTTTCAGGTAGCTCGGCGCGATATTGAGTTTGCGGTCCTGCCGGACGATGGCCATGACCTCGTGCCCGTCGACCTCGAGCGCATCGCACAGTCCGGCGATTTCGTTGGCGAAGGACACCTTCAACGCGTGAAACGCGTTGTTGGCGTACTTGACCATCTCGGCAGTCCGGATAGTGGTGTGGACCAACGGTGCGTCGATCGCGGCATAGAGCTGACGCAACTGATGTGCAGTCTCAGCATCGTCGCAACCGACGACAATCAGAGGCGGATGTTCGAAGTCTTCCACCGATGATCCCTCCCGCATGAACTCGGGATTCATGGCGAGGCGGATCATCGATGGTCGCGACGCTCGATCAGTCATCACCTGCTCGAATACACGCGTCGTCGTTCCTGGCAGCACGGTGCTGCGGACGACCACTGTCAGCGGATGTGTGCGGACAGCCCGCGCACGCTCGATGATGGCCTCAGCCACGTTGAGCAGTGCCCCCAGATCCGGCAGGCCGTGCCCAAGGTCAGGGGTGCCGACGCAGATGAGCGCCACATCGCTGCGATCGATCGCGTCATCGGGCGACATCGTGGCGCGAAGTCGGCCCGCCTGAACGGCACGCGCGACGATGTCACCGAGACGTGGTTCAACGATGGGCGACAGTCCTTGAGTGATGGCGTTGACCTTGTCGGGATTGATGTCGATGCCGATCACGCGATGTCCGTCACGCGCGAGGCATGCCGCCGTCACGCAACCCACATATCCCAAGCCAAAGACGCTGACATTCATACCCAAGCCTTTTCGGTGAGGATTGCTTCGCAGTGCGCTTCGAATGTTTCCGCGGCGTGGCGCCACGTGTACGTGGATTCGACCAGTGCTCGGCCGGCGCGTCCGAGTCGCTGCCGCGTCGGTGTATCCCGCAGCAGTGAGACGACGGCATCCGCGAACGTATCGGGTTCGTCGGCGAGCACGATGTCCCGATTGGACGTAACGCCCAGGCCTTCGGCGCCGACGGTCGTAGAGACCACGGCCTTGGCCATGGCGAGCGCTTCGAAGATCTTCAGTCGCGTGCCGCCACCGGCGCGCAGCGGCACGACATAGAGCGCCGCTTCGTCGATGTGCGGGCGGACATCGGCTACCGTGCCGGTCACGGTCACACCCAGCCTCGCGAGTGAGGACAGGTGTGAGCCTGGGTTGCGGCCGACGACGGTGAACGACACGTCTGGGATCTGCGCGCGAATGCGCGGGAGAATCGCGTCGGTGAAGTAGAGCACTGCGTCGTGATTCGGGTACCAGTCCATCGAGCCTGTGAACACGAGCCGATGGGGGACTTCACGACGTCCGCCGGGCGCGAAGTACGTCGTGTCAACGCCTGTGGGTACGGACGCAATGTGCGCATGCGGTGCAACATCGGCGAGCGTTCGTCGGTCTTCGTCGGACACGGTGATGGTGAGGTCGGCGGCGGCGCAGACCGCCGCCTCGCAACGGCGCAGCTTTCTCCACTCGACTTCGAGCAGCGTTCTGCGCGTCACTCGCCGCTCGAGTGACGCAAGCCGCTGCCAGATCCGGTACTCGACGTTGTGCTCGAACAAAACCACCGGAACGGGAATGGCCTCTGGCAGGTTCGCGGTGGCAACCAGGAAGTCGGCCACGCAAATGTCGAACTGCTCCTCGGAGAGAAGCCTTTGGATCTCTTCGCGCATCTCCGCGAGACGCCATTTCCACAGATCAACCGGATATCGCGACAACCATGAGCCCGCCAGTGCGCGAACGAACGCCACCGATCCGGATTTCGGCGCAGTGAACGGGAGTGACACCACGCGTCGACAGTCGGGAAGTCGACGCGGCAATCCGATCGGGTCGTCGTCAGGTCCATGCGTCGTGACCACCGTGACCTGGTGGCGGGTCGACAGATGCGACAACGTGAGCAGACTACGGATCCGCCCGCCCGATGTGGCGGGCCAGAGCCCGCCCATTTTGATCCAGAGCAGTCGCATAACCCGAAGGGGCGCCGCGCATCACATCGGCGGGCTCTTCGCCGTCGACGAATGTTCGCAGCCAGATTTCAAGATTGATTAGCAGCCAGAGACGATCCGCGTGCGGTGCCCGTCCACGGCGATGCTCATTCACCAGTTGTTGAAGTGCGCCGCGATCGAAGTACCCGCGCGCCGTCGCTCGAGGTCCGAGCACGAACTCGTCTACGAACGGACCGAGTTCGCCGCGGAACCATTGGTCGAGGGGAACCGGAAACCCTCTCTTGGGACGGTTCATGATTTCGGCAGGAATGAGATCCCCAACTGCGTCGCGAAGGATGGCTTTCGAGCGCCATCCCGGCAGCTTGAGACGACCGGGAATCGTGACGAGGTATTGGACCAGTCGATCGTCCAGAAATGGCACGCGGCTTTCGATCGACGCCGCCATGCTCATCTGATCCTGCTTCATCAGCAGTTCGAGCAGATACGTCTGCAGGTCAACGCGCGTGAGTCGATCGAGCAGATCCCCCGGCGCCTCGTTGAAGGCGCGCAGTTCGACCGTATACGGATCGTCGGCCTCGATCAGATCGCGACGGAGCAGGCCTTGTTGCATGATCAACGGAAACACCGCGAAGTTCTCGAAATACAAATCGCGGATGTCGGGTTCCAGCGCGATGAAGGTTCGACGAGGAATTCGCCCCGCCCACTGTGGCAGCGCGCGGACGACTGCACGGACCTGACGACGTATCGCTCGTGGGACGGTCGTCCAATATGGACGCCCGAGGCGCGCGTTCCAACTGGTCACGCGGTAGCGGTTGTAGCCGAGAAAGAGCTCGTCAGCGCCCTCACCCGTGAGCACGACTTTCACGTGTTCGCTGGCCAGTCGCGCGACGAAGTGAAGCGGAATACTCGATGGGAACGCGATCGGCTCGTCTTCGTGCCAGATCAACCTGGGTAGTGCGGACACGAACGTTGCGGCCGTCATGGTGACGTCACGGTGCTCGGTGCCGAGACGACCGGCAGCGAGGCGCGCGTACGGCAATTCGTTCGCTCCAGGTTCGTCGAATCCGACTGCGAACGTTTTGACTCGACTCTTCGCGGCACGCGCTACAAGTGCCGTCAAGACGGTCGAATCGATGCCGCCGGACAGAAACACACCGAGCGGCACATCGCTCATCAGGTGACTGGTAACCGCTGTCTCGAGGAGCGCGCGTGTCTGAGCGATCACGTGTCGCTCATTCGTTGCCGCGTCGGCCGGTGATGGCAGATGCCAATAGCGCTGGGTGTGCAAACCGTCGGCTCTCGTCCAACTCATCACAGTGCCTGGAAGGAGCTTCCGCACGCGCCTGAAGAATGTGCGCTCGCCCGCGACGAAGCGCATCGCCAGGTACTCAGGGAGCACGCTCTCATCGAATGCCGCACGAACGAGGCCGCTGGCTAGCAGGGCCTTGATCTCTGACGCGAACACGAGGCCGGTCTCTGTCAGCGCGTAGTAGAGCGGCTTGATGCCGAGGCGATCCCGCGCCAGCAGCAGGC
>DATCXH010000758.1:0-2701 GCA_036565925.1 Vicinamibacterales bacterium | reverse complement strand
GCCGTTGCCTCGAGCGGCGTGTCCTCCGGCATGCGGACGATGACCTGCAGTTCGCTCTTGTTGTCGAAGGGCAACATCTTCACCGACACGAGCCCAAGCGGGACGAACGTCACCGCTGCGAGCAGCAGGATCGCCACCAGTCCGAGGAAGGCAACGCGCGGTCCGCGGCGCCTGATGAGCGGTCCCATGACGCGTCGGTAGATGAGGGTCAACCGGTCCTCACCCTCACCATGAGCGGCGCGGCGCCTGAGCAGACGGACGGCAGCCCACGGTGTGACCACGAACGCGACGAACATCGAAAACAACATCGCCGCCGATGCACCTACCGGAATCGGGCGCATGTACGGACCCATCAGCCCACCGACGAAGGCCATTGGCAGAATGGCGGCGACCACTGTGAGTGTGGCGAGAATCGTCGGATTGCCGACTTCGTCCACTGCACGCACGGCCACGGCTTCGAGCGACACGCCGTCATCGGCCTGGCGCGCATGACGCACGATGTTCTCGACGACCACGATGGCATCGTCCACGAGGATGCCGATCGAGAAGATGAGCGCGAACAGCGTGATGCGATTGAGCGTGTAGCCGTAGAGATAGAAGACGAACAGGGTCAGTGCGAGCGTCACCGGGATGGCGATCAACACGACCAGCGACTCGCGGCGGCCAAGGACAAACCAGATCAGAGCCGAGACCGACAGCACGGCCAGGAACATGTGCCACAACAGCTCGTTCGACTTCTGTGCGGCGGTCTCACCGTAGTTGCGCGTCACCGAGATCTGCAGATCCGCCGGCAACACGTAGCCCCGGACATCGTCCAGCTTTCGTTCGATCGCCGCGGTGACGTCGATCGCGTTCGTACCTTTGCGCTTCGAGATCGCCAGCGTGACCGCCGGAAACGATTCGCCGGGCCGCGGATATTGCACGACGTAGCTGTCGGGCTCTGCGCCCCCGTCGGAGACCCTCGCCACGTCTGACAGGCGGATCGGAACGCCGTTGTTCGTTCCGACGACGACATCTCTGATCTCGTCGATCGACTCCGCCCAGCCGCCCCCCTCGACGCGCCATGCGCGATTTCCAGCGATCACATCGCCACCGGCCGAGCGTACGTTGCTGTCGGCGATCGCACGCTGCACAGCAAGAGCGTCGATGTGCCGGACCGCCAGCGCCGATGGATCGAGTTCAACGCTGACTTGCCGCGGCCGGCCGCCAATGACGCCAATCGTTGAAACGTCGGGCACTTCCTTGAGCACTTCTTGGAGCTGGCGACCGATCGCTCTGAGCCGGACGTCGTCGTATCCGCTGCCCCAGAGCGTGAGCGACATCACCGGCACGTCGTCAATCGAGCGGAGTTGAACCGACGGTGCCGAGGCGCCGGGGGGAAGCGATGACAGCGTCGTGGCGAGCTTCTGATTGAGCCTGACGAGTGCCTGCTCTTCGCTTTCGCCGACCAGGAACCGGGCGATGGTCATCGATCGCCCCGGCGTCGACGTCGAATAGACGTATTCGACTCCGGGCACCTCCCAGAGCGCCTGTTCGATCGGACGCGTCACGCGCTGTTCGACCTCGGTCGGAGAGGCTCCAGGCATGTCGACAAACACGTCGATCATCGGGACGATGATTTGGGGCTCTTCTTCCCTGGGAAGCGCGATGACCGCGTACACACCGAGCAGCAGCGATGCTGCGATGACGAGCGGCGTCAGCTTCGAGTGGATGAACGCTGCAGCCAGCCGGCCCGCAATGCCATGAGTGGTCATCGTCGTGATCCGGTGGTCACCGCCCCGTCAGTCAACGAGGGCGGAGGATTGGTGATGACGATGTCGTTCGCGCGGAGACCGGCGAGGACTTCCAGGCGATCGCCGTCGGTGATGCCCGGTGAGACAGCGCGGAGGCGGGCCCGATTCTCACTGTCTACTGCAAAGACGAACATCAACTGACCGCGGTGAATGGCCGCCGACGCCGGGACGGTGAGGGTCATCCGTGGCGACCCTGTAAATCGGGCGCGCGCGAACAGACCCGAGCGAAGACCACTCAACGCCGGCAGATCGATCTTGACAACGAAACTGTGAGCAGTCGGATCGACGCGCGCGATCTCGCTGAGGCGACCCGAGAGCGGGTCAGGAAATGATTCCTGGTCCAGGTGCACCGTGACTGTGTCGCCCACCTTCACTGCCGCCGCGCGCGATTCGTCAAGGGAAACCTCGACGCGAAACGCACCGCTCTCCTCGAGCGTGACGAGCGGTGTACCTGGGCTTGCCATGGATCCCGGATCAACCGTGCGTTCTGTAACGATGCCGTCGAATGGCGCGCTCAACGTCGCGTACGAGCTCGCGATGCCGGCGGCGTCGCTGGCCGCTCCAGCGGCGTCGTGAGCGGCATCGGCGGCCGAGCGATGAGCCTGGGCCTGTTTGAATTGAGCGTCGGCGACGTCGAGTGCCGAGATCGCCTGGTCGAGTTCCTGCGGCGTCGCGGATCGCCGATCGTGCAATCGGCGGATGCGATCGTGCGTCGCGCGTGCCAATGTCAACGTGGCCTGCGCCGAGCGCAGTTCGGACTCCGCCGCGAGTTGAGATTCGGCCGCGCTGGCCAGCGTGGCGATGGCGCGCGCACGATTCGCGTCGAGCTCGCGGCCATCGAGCGTCACCAGCGGTGCGCCGCGCCGCACATGGTCGCCGGCACGGACGTGCACCGCCGCGACCGGAGC
>DATCXH010000925.1:0-6580 GCA_036565925.1 Vicinamibacterales bacterium | reverse complement strand
AAGGAAACGCACCTTCGAACTCCTCCTGCCAATGTGTATCCGCCGGGAACGCGTGGCCGGGCACGGCCTTGCGCTGTGCGTACAGCTTGAGAAGCTCCTCGGCCATGTCGCGCATCGCCTTCTTGACGCGCGTCTTGGCTTTTTCCCACGTCGTTCCACCCAGTCGATCGAGGGCCGGACGTGAGCCGCCGGTGTACTTCTGAATCAGGTCGAGGCGTTCAACCGGCACAAACAACTTGTCGTCGCCGTGATAACGAAGCTCGAGGAACTCCTGCTGACCCGTACTCGTGCCGGCCGATGCCTGCGTGCTCGTCGTCAGTTGCTTGAGGCCGACAAATTCTCCGATTCCGTGATCGACGTGGACCACGAGATCGCCGACCTTGAGGTCGCGAAGGTCAGAGAGAAACGTCTGTGCAAGACTGCGACGCTTCTCGGACGGGCGCCGCTCTTCCTCGAAAACGTCGGTCTCCGCATAGATCTGGAGGCCTGCGTCCGCGAGACGGAATCCTCGCGACAGCATGCCGACCGCGACGAGCACGGCGGCGGCATGCGCATCGGCATCTTCGACGGGCACCGCGACGATGTCGTACTCACGGAGGATCTCGATGATCCGCTCTGCACGACCGGGGCTGTCAGCAACGAAGAGAACGGCGTCGCCCTGCTCGCGCGCGTGTCGTAC
This sequence comes from Vicinamibacterales bacterium, assembly GCA_036565925.1. GTDB lineage: Bacteria > Acidobacteriota > Vicinamibacteria > Vicinamibacterales > UBA2999 > Gp6-AA40. The sequence continues at coordinate 5,901 of DATCXH010000925.1, read as the reverse complement.
GTCAGCGATCCAATCGCCGACGCGGCCACGAAACTCCATGGCCGGTTGCACGGACACCTGATGCACTCCGCTCGGGTCCTCGAGTGAGAGCTCTTCGAGACGAGCGGCGGACGCGGTTCGCGGCTCGAGTGCCGACCAGGTCATGAATGCCTGCTCGACGGGCAGTGCTGCAACATGGCCGCGTGTCGCTGCTTCGCGAGAACTCGCTTCGAGCTGCTCACGAACCTTCAGTGCTTGTTGTTCAACCTGCTCGTACTCCGAGATCAGAATCGACAGCCGCTGCGATTCAGACAGAAAATCGAGCACGCCGATCACATCCTCGTCGAATCGTTCGCGCGCAGGGACGATGTGCACCTGATCCGTCGCACCAGTAGAGCGCTGCGTCGCCGGATCGAACCGTCGCAGGCTCTCGACCGTGTCGCCGACGAACTCGATACGAACCGGCTCGGTGTCTGCCGCCAGGAAGATATCAACGATGCCACCACGCACGGCAAAAGCGCCGTGCTCGTCCACTGGATCCTCGCGAGAGAAACCCGCGTCCACCAGCAGGTCGGCCAATCGCTGCGGCTCAATTTCGGTCCCTGGACGGAGCTCGAGAGACGCCTGCAGCAAGCGCGCCCGCGGACTCACGCGCGGCAGTAACGCCGCCGCAGACGCGACGATCACGCGTGCGGACCCAGATGCTGCGGCGTGTAGCGCGCGCCCCCTCGCCGCCGCGACGCGAAAATGCGGTGTCATGCCGCGATACGGATCGACCTGAATCGAAGGAAGCGGGAGCACGGCCTGCTCGACGCCAGCAGATGACGCGCCCTCGAGCGCACCATAGAAGAAGCGCGCGTCAGATGTCATCTGCTCGACATCTCGATCCGTCGGCACAACGAGCAGCGTCAGCGCGCCTGCCGCGCGTGCCGCGTGGACGGCGGCCAATGCCTTACTTGCCGGCGTGAGACCGGCGGTCACATGCGCGCGGCCGAGCGCCGACAGGACCGCGCTCTTCCCCAGCAACGATCGCAACGACAGCGAGGGTGCGCTGGTCGTCACTGATCGGCTCCTCGCACTCGATCGATCAGACGCGTGGAGGAGAACCCTTCGGCGAGCGCGATGCGAACGACCGCACCACCGCGCGCTTCCACAACGTCGCGACCGACGATCTTATCGGGACCCCAGTCGGCGCCTTTGACGAGGACATCGGGCTGCACGGCGTTGATCAATGCGAGCGGCGTGTCGTCATCGAACACCGTGACAGCGTCGACGCTACGGAGTGACGCGATGAGTTCAGCGCGCTCGTTTTCCGGCGTGATCGGCCGATCCGATCCTTTGTTGGCCCGCACTGAGCGGTCGGAATTGACGCCGACGATCAACGCGTCACCAAGCGCACGTGCATCGGTCAGATAGCGAATATGTCCGGGATGAAGCAGGTCAAACACACCGTTGGTAAACACAATACGGCCGCCGTTGGCGCGAACGCGCGCTGCGAACGCTGACGCCTGCCGTGGCGTGAGGACTGGAAGGCTGACGGTTTTCACAGACCAGAAATGCGAATGCTGCTCGAAAAGGTCCACCGGTGTGGAGGTCTGACGATGCCGGTCTCGTTCAGCTTCGACGTGACCCGGATGGTGTAGAGCGTCCGATGATAATCGTACGGAACACCGTTTCTGCGGTGGACGGCAACATCCACCGAGTACGTTCCAGCCACGAGACACAGGCTGTCGATCACAAACCCGACCTCGGCGTCGCCGGTGAATTCATGCGGCTCTGCCCCTTCGATATCCGTATTGGTGCCGTAGCAACACACTCCCTCCGCGCTGAATAACGCGACACCGAACACGAAGTCGGTGAGCGGCTGATGTGCGCGCACGCGCATCTGAATAGCAAGCGGCTCTCCAGACTCGAAGACGTGCGCGGCGACGCCGTCGCTCCGAATAAACTCAACTGAAACGATCTCGGCTTCATGAGAACCCCAACGCCCCTCGCCCGCCTTCATCATGTCATCCGGCTGCTCGGTGCTCGATGGAACCGATACCGCTGGACTTCGCTCGAGTGCTTTGTTCTCAGCAGCTGCCACGTCGAGCAGATAGGCATCAATGACTCGCCGTGGATCTCCTTGAGCACGGACGATGCCATGGTCGAGCCAGAGTGCGTCGTCACAGAACCGACTCACCATGTCCAACGAGTGCGTGACCAGCAGCACTGTACGACCGCGACGACGGAAGTCTGCGAACTTGTCGAGACACTTATGCGTGAACGCTTCATCGCCGACCGCGAGGACCTCGTCAACGAGCAGCACATCTGGATCGACGTTGATCGCGACCGAAAAGCCGAGGCGCATATACATGCCCGACGAATAGGTCTTCACGGGCTCGTCAATAAAGTCCTCGAGCTCGGCAAATGCCACGATCTCGTCGAACCGGCTCGCGACCTCCCGTTTTGAGAGACCGAGCATCATCCCGTTGATGAAAACGTTATCGCGCCCGGAAATCTCCGGATGAAAACCCGCACCGAGCTCGATCAACGCTGAAAGGCGGCCGTTGACCTTGATGTCGCCGGACGTCGGTCTACCAATCCCGGCAATGAGCTTGAGCATCGTGCTCTTGCCTGAGCCGTTTCGTCCGACGATGCCGAACGTCTTGCCGGCGGCTACCTCGAATGACACACCTTTGAGCGCTTCGAAGGCATCGGCTTCCTTCAGGTCGCGCACGACGCGGCCGGTGAGGATGGCGCTTTTCAGCGTGCCGAAGCTCTTACGCCGCCCATAGCGTTTGTAGATCTTTCGAACGTGGCGAACGTCGATCGCGTTCACACTTCCTCCGCCAGCGTGTCGCGCAATCGATCGAACACGAAGTAGCCAATCGCAAACACCAGAACGGAGACGACGACAAACATCAACAACCGTGGCCACCCCACGAACGGGCCCGGAATCGCCAGCACTTCCTGATAGGACACGGCGAGTGTGGTGAATGGATTCAGATTCAGGAACCGACGTGCCCACGTCGGCGCTTGCGAGAGGGGATAGATGATCGGCGTGAGAAAGAACGCGAGCGTGAGCACGTTCGCCAGAAGGTCACGGAGATCCCGGAAGTGCACCGTCAGCGCTGACAGCATTAACGCGAACCCAAGCGTCAGTAGCAGTTGTGCCAGGACAATGACCGGGAACCACGCGAGATCGCCCAATGGCACCGCCACTCGGTAGTAGACAAAGAACGCTGCGAGAATCGGCAGACCGAGGCAGAAGTGCACGAACCCCGCAAAGACCGTGACGATCGGCAGCACTTCCGCGGGAAAGAGCACTTTACGAATCAGGTTGCCGCCGGCGATGAGTGAATTCGAGGACTCGAGCAGCGATGAGGAGAACCAGGTCCACGGCAGCAGTCCGCAGAAGAGAAAGAGCGAGAACGGTGCCCCCGGCTCGATGCCGGCGCTGCGCGCCCCTGGCATTACGGTCGTGAATACGAAGGTGTAGATCGACAGCAGAAGGAGCGGATTGATGAACGACCACAGCAGCCCGAGGGTGGAGCCGCGATAGCGCGCTTTCAATTCGCGCGCAACGAGGCTCTGAACGAGAGCCCGGTGGCGAAGGAGTTGTCTGAGGTTGTGCAGCAATCGGGAATGGGCCGGCCTTCAAGGCCGGTCCCGCGTCCCCATTTATACCCGTTAAGCCCGGGTGCGTGCGCGAGAAGCGACTTGCAACCGAATCAACGACTTCATTAAGGCAATCCGCGCGCGCTCGAAATCCACATCGGCCTGAAGTGAAACGCGGGTCACGCGTTCCTCGGCACGTTTCTTCGCCGCTTCGGCTCGAGCCACATCGATTTCCTCGGCCCGCTCGGCGATCTGTGCGAGCACCGTCACGCGGTCCGGCAAGACTTCGACGAACCCAAACGCGACATGGAGAAACGACTTCTGCTGCCCGATGCGATACCACAGCTCGCCGACCTTGAGACTGGAGAGCAGCGGCGCGTGGCCCGGCAGCACGCCGAAATACCCTTCGGTGCCGGGCAACTCCACCTCGTCCACCTGTTCGGTGACGAGCGCCCGGTCGGGCGTCACGATCTCGAGTGTCAGCTTGGTCGGGAGCGGTTCGATAGCCATGACCGTCTCAGGCCGCCTTCATCGACTGCGCCTTCTCTTGCGCCTCTTCGATGGTGCCCACCATGTAGAACGCCTGCTCCGGCAGTTCGTCGTGCTTGCCGTCGGCGATTTCCTTAAATCCTTTCACCGTTTCAGCGATGGGCACGTACTTGCCTTTGAAGCCGGTGAACTGCTCGGCGACGAAGAACGGCTGCGACAAGAAGCGCTGAATCTTCCGCGCGCGTGCAACGGTCAATTTGTCATCTTCCGAGAGTTCGTCGATACCGAGAATCGCGATGATGTCCTGCAGGTCCTTGTACCGCTGCAGGATCTGCTTCACCTGACGCGCGACGTTGTAGTGCTCCTCCCCCAGGACGCGCGGGTCGAGAATGCGCGACGTCGACGCCAGCGGATCGACGGCAGGATAGATGCCCAGCTCCGCGATCTGCCGCGAGAGGTTCGTGGTGGCGTCGAGGTGCGCGAACGTCGTGGCCGGCGCAGGGTCGGTGTAGTCATCGGCCGGCACGTAGATCGCCTGCACTGACGTGATCGAGCCGCGCTTGGTTGACGTGATGCGCTCCTGCAATTCACCCATCTCGGTCAGCAGCGTCGGCTGGTAACCGACGGCGGACGGCATTCGTCCGAGCAGCGCCGATACTTCTGAACCCGCCTGTGTGAATCGGAAGATGTTGTCGATGAACAGCAGGACGTCTTTGTTCTCGGCATCTCTGAAGTACTCGGCAACCGTAAGTGCCGACAGACCGACGCGTAGTCTCGCACCTGGCGGCTCCGTCATCTGGCCGTAGACGAGCGCCGCACGCGACTTCGACATGTCCTTCATGTCGATAACGCCGGATTCCTGGAACTCGAGCCAGAGGTCGTTGCCTTCGCGGGTGCGTTCACCGACACCGCCGAACACGGACACGCCGCCGTGCTTCATGGCGATGTTGTTGATCAACTCCATGATGATGACAGTCTTGCCGACGCCTGCACCGCCGAAGAGTCCAATCTTGCCGCCCTGCAGATACGGCTCGAGCAGATCGATGACCTTGATGCCGGTCTCGAACATGCGCAGCTCAGTCGATTGATCTTCGAGGGTCGGAGCATGACGGTGAATCGGCCAGTGTTCCTTTGACAGCACCGGGCGATCCGGGAAGTCCACCGGTTCACCAAGGACGTTCAGCACGCGGCCGAGCGTTTCGGGACCAACCGGCACGGAGATCGGCGCGCCCGTATCGATGACGGTCATCCCGCGAGTCATACCGTCGGTCGGCTTCATCGCCACGGCTCGAACCCGGTTCTCGCCGAGGTGCTGCTCAACTTCGGCGACGACGTCAATCTTCTCGACCCCCGGGCCGCCTTCCGAGACGATCCGCACGGCGTTGTAGATCTCGGGCAGACCCGCGGTGAACTCGATGTCGATCACGGGACCGATTACCTGGACGACGGTACCCGTGCGTTGTGCCGTTGCTGTTTGTGCCATCGCTTTTCCCCACGTAGTGTCCGGTCACAGCCGGACTCCGCTTCCTGCTTACGTCGCTGCTGCTCCGGACACCACCTCGATAATCTCGCGGGTGATCGCCGCCTGACGGACCTTGTTCATGTACAGCGTCAGGTTTTCGAGCATCTCGGCCGAGTTGCGTGTCGCAGCATCCATCGCCGTCATCTGCGCGGCGAAGAATGCCGCGTTCGATTCAAGCAGCGCGCGATACACCTGCACCTGCACGTGCCGCGGCAAGAGATCTTTGAAAATCTCTGCTGGAGACGGTTCGTACATGTATTCCGTTTTCGGTCCGGCGTCTTCGCCGTCGAGACGCGGAATCGGCAGCAGCC
>DATCXH010000894.1:0-7868 GCA_036565925.1 Vicinamibacterales bacterium | reverse complement strand
CAGCGGCCGCTCATCGATGCGTTTTCGGCGCTGCCGAGCCTGTATATCGCCGACGGACATCATCGGGCGGCGAGCGCGGCGCGGGCGCGCCGGCACCTGCGCGCAGGCGACGCGAACGCCGGTGAGTGGGACACGTTTCTCGCTGTCGCGTTCCCCGAGTCGCAAGTGCGCATACTTCCGTACAACCGAGTGGTGACGGATCTCGGCGACCGAACGCCAGACGCATTTCTAGAGGCGGTTCGTCAGCGATTCGCTGTGCAGGAAGGCCCGGCGGTACCGATGCGCGCCGGCGATGTGTCGATGTTGGTGAATGGCACCTGGTACACGGTCACGCTCGATCAGGCTGGCGGTGGCGCTGCAACGGATCGTCTTGACGTGAGTCGTCTGCAGGATTTGATTCTGAATCCGTTGCTGGGAATCGGCGATCCACGATCGAGCACGCGCATCGACTTTGTCGGCGGGCTACGCGGGACCGCGGAGCTCGAGCGTGCGGTTCAGTCTGGACGAGCGGCGGTGGCGTTTTCGATGCACCCGGTCAGCGTGCACGACCTCATGACGATCGCTGACCAGGGCGGGATCATGCCGCCGAAGTCCACCTGGTTTGAGCCCAAGCTCCGCGACGGCCTGCTGTCGCACACGATCTAGAGGTCCGGCTAAAGCCGGACACGACACTGCAACAACGCCGGAACTGCAATAACGCCGGACGCGACACGCGAAAGTAAGACAATCGCATTCGTCCCTCGGAGTACGCTAGCCACATGTCCTCACGCATCTTTAATTTCTCAGCCGGTCCTGCCGTGATGCCGCTGCCTGTGCTCGAGCAGGCGCAGCGCGAGCTCGTTTCGCTGCCTGGTGTCGGCATGTCGGTGATGGAGATCAGCCATCGCTCCAAAACCTTCGAGGATCTCCTCAACGGTGCGATTGCCGACATTCGTGAGTTGGCCAACGTGCCGTCGAATTACCGGCTGCTGATGCTCCAAGGCGGCGCCAGCCTGCAGTTCTCGATGGTGCCGATGAATCTGTTGACAGCGGGTGCGACCGCTGACTACGTCGACACGGGGACCTGGGCAGACAAGGCGATCAAAGAGGCCAAACGTGTCGGACGAGTGAACGTCACAGGATCCACGAAGGCCAGCAACTACAATCGCATTCCGGCCGCGCGCGAGCTGACGCTGACGCCTGACGCGGCGTACGTTCACATCACCTCGAACAACACCATCGAAGGAACGCAGTGGCATACGCTGCCGGAGACCGGCAATGTGCCGCTCGTCGCTGATGCCTCGTCTGACATCTTCAGCCGTCCGACCGACATTGGACGGTTCGGCCTGATCTACGCTGGCGCGCAAAAAAACCTCGGGCCGTCAGGCGTCACGCTGGTCATCATCCGTGAGGATCTGCTGTCACGCTCACACGCCGACCTGCCGACGATGTTGAGTTACAGGGTGCAGTCAGATAACAATTCGCTCTACAACACGCCCAACACGTTTGGCATTTACATCCTCGGCCTCACGATGAAGTGGCTGAAGTCACTCGGCGGTCTGGCGGCGATCGCGCGCGTAAACGAGCGCAAAGCCACGACGCTGTACGCCGAGGTCGATCGGACCGGCTTCTATCGCGGTACGGCGGAGAAAGAGAGCCGTTCGGTGATGAACGTGACGTTCCGTCTACCGAGCGAGGCTCTCGAGAAGGAATTCGAAAAGGCAGCGACCAAAGCGGGCCTTGATGGGCTGAAAGGACACCGGCTGGTCGGCGGCATGCGCGCCTCGATCTACAACGCGTTTCCTCAGGAAGGCGTGGACGCGCTCGTGCAGTTCATGCGGGAGTTCGAACGCACCAAGGGTTGAAATGCACAAGGCCCAATGCCCACGCGCAATGGCCAACGCGACGTGATGCTTTGGGCATTGAGCATTCGGCATTGAGCATTGTGCTTTGGAGCTACGAAGGCGGCGTCGAACGCACTCGCCGGCGTCGTCGGCGGCGTCTGCGTCGTGGCGGACGCTCCGAGCCTTGTGCGTCACCCTCGTAGGCCCCGGCCGCCTCGATGAATCCGCGCCAGTGTTCGATGACCTCTGGCGCTCCACCGTGAATCTCCAGCCACGTCATCGCTTCACGAAACGGCCCGCGGTGCATCAACGCGCGCTTGGCGCGCGGTGAGAGATTCATATCCATCAGCCGCTGTTGCAACGCGAGGATCTGGCGCAGGCGTTCGACGTCGCGCCGCGCCAGCGGCAGCATGCCGATTGCGAGACGTGGTTCTTTTCTCCGGTCCTCCTCCGTACCAAACACAGGCAGCAGGCTCCGTAGCGAGTACCCCAGGGGAATCAGCAGAGAGCCGAGGAGGATGGCGTTGGTCAGTGTGTCCGGGATGTCCTCGAATCGCTGGCGGTAGGCGTCGAGCGCGCCGAGCGATCGCCACAAGCGCCCTTCGGCATTGCGCTGGAGCTCGTGGGCGATCGGTTCGAGCAACCGCCGTTCGGCCAGCATTCGGAAGGCCTGTTCGGATGCGCCGGAGCGAAGCAGCTTGTAGAACTCCTCAATCAGGCGCGCCGGCGCACTGCGCGCGATCTCACCGCGTGTGCGCGCGATCGCCTCGTCGATCGGCGCGTCAATCCGGAAGCCGAGGCGAGCGGCCATTGCCACCGCTCTGAGCATCCGGACCGGGTCTTCCTGGAAGCGCTCTGTCGGATCGCCGATGCAGCGAACCAGGCCTGCACGGAGATCATCAAGTCCGCCGGTGTAGTCGATGATCGAGAAATTCGCGATGTCGTAGAACAGCGCGTTGATCGTGAAGTCGCGGCGAAACGCATCTTCTTCGGGTGTGCCGAACGTGTTGTCGCGATGCACCAGGCGATCCGGCGACTCGTCGCCCTCCGTGCGCATCGCCGTCTCCGGCTGAGGTTCATCGGCGGCCGCGAGTTCCTCCTGGGTGACCGGACGCCGAAACGTCGCGACTTCGATGGTCTTGGTCCCGAAGCGGACGTGCGCCAGGCGGAAGCGCCGGCCGATGATCCAGCAGTTTCGAAACAGCTTCTTGATTTGATAGGGATGCGCCGACGTGCCGATGTCGAAATCCTTTGGACGACGGCCAAGGAGCAGGTCGCGTACGCTGCCGCCGACCAGATACGCGATGTAGCTGCTTTGGTGAAGCCGATAGAGGACCTTCAACGCATCGGGATCGATCTGCTTCCGCGAAATCGAATGCGCCTCCCGGGCGATGATGATCGGCTCACTCATCGAAAACCGATGGTAACAACTTCAACTCCCAAGTCCCAACTCCCAAGCCTGATTGGGCGTTGGGAGTTCGACTTGGAATACCATCGAGACATGCGGACCTTGCGCGCAGCAGCGGTGGTGCTGGTCCTTCTCGGACCGGGCCCGGCGGCGTGGGCGGCCGAGCCTCCGGCGCTGGCCAAAGCACGAACACTCTACAACGCGGCGAATTACGAAGGCGCCATCGACGCTGCCGCCACGGTCCGTCGTCAGCCGGCGTGGGCCGATGCCGCGGCGCTCGTGATGGCTCGATCCTATATCGAGCGATACCGGCAGAACATGGATGCCAAGGACCTCGTGGCCGCACGCGAGGCGTTCGTCGCGATCAATGTGTCCTCGCTGACACCTCGCGACCAGGTGGACCTGATCATTGGGCTCGGGCAGTCGTTGTATCTAAGCGAGATTTTCGGGTCGGCGGCAAACCTCTTTTCCACGGCGTTGGCTCGGTCAGCGCTGTTGGCTCCGCGCGACAAGCAGCTTCTCCTGGACTGGTGGGCCACGGCGATGGACCGCGACGCCCAGACGCGTCCCGCCGATCGCCGCCGCATCGTCTTCGAGCAGATCAATGCCCGGATGGACGAGGAGCTTCGCCTGGATCCCGGTAGTGCGGTCGCGAATTACTGGCAGGCGGTCGCCTTGCGAGGAATGGGAGATGTCGAAGGCGCCTGGCACGCAGCCATTGCTGGCTGGGTCCGTTCCACGTTGTCTCCCGAGACGACGGGTGAGCTTCGTGCGGACCTCGACCGTTTGGTCAATCAAGCGCTGATTCCCGAACGTTCCCGGGTCATGTCGGTCCGGGATCCCCAGGAAGCGGTGACCGCCCTGCGCGCCGAATGGGAACTCGTGAAGCAGCAGTGGAAATAACGTCGTAACGCTGTCTCAGCACACAGCGGCTGTTCAGCGCGGAGCAGCTCTTCCGCCCCATCTGTTCAAAATCCGTCACCCCGACGTTGTGTTCGGTGAGTAGTTCTCTCAACGGAGTACCGAACATGGCGTCTGGCAAGACAGTGTGGTCGAGCGGTGTTTCCGCTTCGACGCTGCCATTCCCGCGAGTATTATCGCGAGGGGAGGTTGCCGGACCTGGCAGCCTTGTCATGAGCGATAACTCCGGGTCGTCGACAGGGACCAGCGAAGAGCCGTTATCCCCGGAAACGACCGTCGAGCTCCTCGAGCTCGCAAAAGAGGGGGACCCGCAGGCGCTCGATCGTCTGCTGGAGCGATGTGTGCCGGCGTTGCGACGCTGGGCACATGGCCGCCTGCCGCCGACTGTTCGTGGCCTGAATGACACCGCCGACATCGTGCAGGACACGATCATCTCGGCGATGCGTCGCCTCGAGGTGTTCCAGTCACGCCATCAGGGCGCGCTGCAAGCCTACCTTCGCCAGGCGGTCATGAACCGCATTCGCGACGTGATCCGTCAGCACAAGCGCCGGCCTGAGATCAGCGGGTTATCGGAAGGGATTCAGGACGAAGCGACATCGCCACTCGAAGCGGCGATCGGCGCTGAGAATCTCGAGCGCTACGAATCCGCGTTGCAGCGGCTGAATGAGCCGGACCGCGAAGCGATCATCGGGCGGCTTGAAATGCTCTATTCGTACGACGAGCTGGCCACGGTACTCGGTCGGCCCTCGGCGGCGGCGGCGCGCATGGCCGTCACCCGCGCCATGAAGCGTCTCGCCGAGGAGATGCAACATGTCTGAAGCGGTTCTCGACGAAGCGATCGCGCAGATCGCCGACGGTCTTTCGGTCGATTGGAGCGCGATCGATCGCGGAACGCCTGGACGAGCGCGTGACTGGGCGAGGAGCCTCCGTGTGCTCAACGACATCGTGAATTTGCATCGCGATGCTGCGGCCGATTACGAGCAGACCACCATGGCGACGGCGGCGCCGACCAGCGGCGCGCCGAGCCCGGCGCCAGACACCTGGGGCAAGTACACGCTCACCAACAAGGTTGGCGAGGGCAGCTACGGCAGCGTCTACCGCGCGTGGGATTCAGACCTCGAGTACGACGTCGCGATCAAGATCCTGCATCGCCGTGTCGGCGATACGAAGTTACGAGAGCGGCTCCTCCATGAAGGCCGTGCGCTCGCGAAGATCCAGCACAACAACGTCGTGCGTGTGCTCGGTATCGAGGCACACAGCGATCGGGTTGGCTTGTGCATGGAGTTTGTGCGGGGGAAGACGCTCGCCGATATCGTGCGCGGGCAGGGCAGGCTGAGTGCGGCGGAAGCCGTGCTGATTGGCGAGGACCTGTGCCGCGCGTTGTCGGCGGTTCACCGTGCCGGGTTCATCCACCGCGACGTCAAGGCCAAGAACGTGATGCGCGACGACAACGGCCGGATCGTCCTGATGGACTTCGGCACTGGTCGGTCGTCGGACGCGTTGAACAAGAACGATCGCGCTGGAACGCCTCTCTACATGGCGCCTGAAGTCATCGAAGACGGGCAGCAGTCCGTGCGCAGCGACGTCTACAGCCTGGGCGTGCTCCTGTATTACCTGGTCACCGCCGAATATCCGGTGAACGCACGAACGATCGACGAGCTGCGCGCGGCGCACGCGCGGCGTGAGCACCGCTGGCTGAGCGAGGTCCGGCCGGATCTGCCGGTTGCGTTCATGCAGGTCGTGGAGCGTGCCATTGCGCTGGATCCGGACGAGCGCTATGAGAGCGCAGGCGAACTGCTCGCAGCGCTGAGTGATCTCAAGATGGGCGCGCGCCCGGTCTGGATCAAATTGGCCGTACCGGCGTTTGGCGTGGTCGCTGTGGTCGGCGGCATGACCCTGCTAGGAGCGATCACGTCCGCGCACTTCAACATTGCGTTACAGCGCTCCGCCTTTGCGACAGATACCGTCTGGGATTGGCTACGCTGGGGACGCCTGACCAGCGTTCCGCCATTCTTGATCCTGCTGGTTGTGCTGCTGGCTCTTGCTGTCCTGCATGTCATCCGGCGTGTCGTCATGGCTGCATCAACGACTGCCAGGCAGGTGGATGCTGCGCTCCGTAGGCGCGGGGGAACACTTGTTCATCGGCTGCGACTGGATGAAGTATCTGTGCTGGCTTCGTACGCGCTGCTGGTTTCTTTCTCATCGCTTGTCCTCGCCTGGTGGTATTTCCAACCGTTGCTCCTGCAGCTGCTGGCATACATCCCGGCTGCGGACCGTGAGGACTTGGAGTTGCTGTCACCCCAGTACGTGACGTACCACAACTACTACCGTGGGGTCTTTAGTCTGGTCACGATTCTCTCGGTCGCGACGTGGCTGCCGGTCGTGAAGTTGGTGCGCAGAGGTCAATCATTGCATTGGGGTATGTGGCTCAGCGGCGCCCTCGCAACGTGTATCGCTGTCGCGTGCCTCCATCTACCGTACCGGCTCCTGATCTATCGCAACTACTACGACGTAGTTCGATGGAACGAGATACGGTGCTCCGTGATTGGCGAGAGTGCGACAAGTTACTTGCTCTTTTGTCCCGACGTCGCCCCGCCGCGTAACCGCGTAGTGGATCGCCGCGACCCGGCTTTGATCCTTGTCGGTGCTCAGGACCGTCTGTTCAGCCATTTCGGCTCGGTGCCCCCGTCGCATTGATTCGTGAAACGCTGACTATCGTGTACGCCAAGGCAGCGTGAGGAGGTCTTGAATGCGGTGTACGTACGTTCTTCTGATCGGACTGGGGTTTCTGGTCGCGGCACCGGCACCAGCGTTAGCCTGGTGGGACTTCATCGAGCAATTCAGCGGACCTCGAAGGTTCTGGGGGCCCGACATTCAACTCCGCTTGTTCTGTGTTGTCGAAACGACGAAGCAGGTCACCAGATTCGTGCCCGACCCCAACTTCGTGCCCGATGCGACCAAGAAGCAAACGCCCCCACAAGTGATTCAAGCGAGCGACGAGCGGGTGACTGAGGGTCGGGCAGCGGCCCCGGTGGGCGTCATGTTGTCGCTTTGCCGAGTTGACCCAAGCAAGGATGAGAAGCAGCGCCTGATGTTCGACCTCGGCGCCCGGTTCATGAAGAGCGGCCGTTACGAGGGTGATCCGACTCCCGATTTCGCGAATGGCGAGGCGATCCACTTCACCACGCTCGAGCCTGCAGTGATGGTCCCGCTACTGGGCCAGCAACGTGGTTGGCGTCTGGACTACGGATTCGGTGCTGGTGTGTATTGGTTCAGCTCGGAGGGTTTTCCGTCGTTCAACGGTGCCTTCCTGGAGCCGATCCGCTTCGATTTTCGAATCCCGCTTAGCAAAACGGGGTTCCCGGCGGCGGTCGTCAGGGCGGGGGTGCTCCACTTCCCGGCAGGCTTCGACGAGCAGGCGTGGGCCGGCACCAGTAGTCGAATCGCTGCCGAGTGGGTTCCCGTCTATTCGGTGTTCGTCGATCTGACGCCACCAACATTGGATTTGGCGAAAAAGCTCAGGATGTTCTAAACGGCGCTGCGACGTGACAGCCTCAGCTACGGCTTCGCGTCGCGCCAGTTCTCGGCGATGCCGATGTCCACCGTGAGTGGCACGTCGAGCGTGGCAGCGTGCTCCATGCGGTCGCGGACGATCTCCGCGGCCGCTTCGGCTTCTTCCTTCGGGCTCTCGAACAACAACTCGTCGTGAACGGTCA
>DATCXH010000580.1:0-3438 GCA_036565925.1 Vicinamibacterales bacterium | reverse complement strand
ACCAGAACATCATCGCGAAGCGGCGAGTGCCCGTGAGATGACCGAGCAGATCGGTGTGGCCTTTCCACGGCAGACCGGCCTTCGAGAAGGCCAGCTTGTTGATCGGTGCGGTTGCGATCGCGGCAATCGTGCCGGCCTGCGCGTCGCGAACCGCCGCGCAGATCGATTCGTACGCCGCCTGCCCTGCCTCGCCTGACAGCACGCCTGGCGTGAACTTCGATTGTTCCGGCGGCCCGTACAGAACTGGCTCACACACCTCGCGGACGCGCGGATCCTCTGCTGCCTTCCGCGCAATCTCCGGTCCAATCCCCGCCGGATCACCAACAGTGATCGCGATTCTCGGCTTCATCTAGAGCTGCAGCACTAACCAATCAGCGACGATCTTGGGACTCGCATTGCGCTCGAGCGCCGCGAGCGCCTCATCCACGGCCGTATAGGCGCTTGCCGCGCGCTTGCTGTCGAAAGACTTGGCCAGCGAGGCGAGCTGTGGTTCGAGGTCGGTGTTGCCGAGAAGACCTCGATCTCCACTCGACGAGAGAATGCTCACATCGCGGAGCAGCGATCCGAGCGCGCGCAAACACGCGGCAAGTTGATCGCGTTCGCCAACCGATGTGCCTTTCTTCGCGGTGACCTCGCGGGCGGCGTCGAGCCGACGCGAGGGATCGCCGGCGCGAGCGGTGTAATCAAGCAGTCGCTGCGCCCCTTCGCGCGCCTCGACGAGATCCGCCGACTCGGCTTGCAACGCCCGGCCGACGCTGCCTTCGGCATCGACGGCGACCGCGCGGGCATCCTGCTCCGAATACTCGTGGTCCCGACGCAACACTTCGGTCACTTCCGACGTTGACAACGACGCGAAGCGTAGTCGCGAGCACCGCGAACGCACCGTCGCCAGCAGCGCATCCGGAATCGACGAGACCAGCACGAATATCGACGCCGACGGTGGCTCTTCGAGCGTCTTGAGCAGCGCGTTCTGGGCGGCCGGCATCAGCGCATCTGCCTCGTCGATGATGACGACGCGGCGACGGCCTTCGAACGGGCGATAGTCGGCGCGATCGATGACGTCTCGCACCTGCTCGATCTTGATCGAACCCATATCGCCCGGCTCGATGACGATGACATCCGGGTGCACACCGCGTTGGATACGTCGGCAGGCGGGGCATTCGCCGCAGGCGTCGCGTGCGAATTCGTCGCTGGCCTGCGGTTTGAGGCAATTCACCGCTTCGGCAATCGCCAACGCCGCGCGCCGTTTGCCTACACCGGCCGGACCGGCCAGCAACAACGCCGGTGGCAGTGTGTCACGGGCGACTGCGCGCGAGAGCAGCGTCAATAGACGCCGGTGGCCGACGATCGTTCGAAAAGGCACGAAGATAACTTTAAGTGCAGGGTGGGCGTGTGACAATGCCCGAGTCCATGTCGATAGAGGGTCCGGCTAAAGCCGGACACTACACTGGTCCGCGTATCGCCGCCTGGGTACTCGGCGCACTGACAGCAGTCGCGCTTGCCGGGAGCGTGTACCAGGTGCCGATTCAGGTTTCCGACTCGCTCGAAGTGATCGAGCGGGTCATTCCGATGCCGTCGGCCACGGCCGCGTTCGTTGATGGGCTGCACAATTCGCCGACCATGCTGCGGCCGCTCAAGGAAGTTCGCACACGGCTGCTCGTCCAGACCGGCGACGCACTCGGCGGCCGCTATCACCTCGTCTTTCGTGGCTATCACGCACTGGCCGGCGCCATTCTGATTGCACTGTTTGTGTGGGTATGCCGGGCACGCTCGTGGACCGATGTGGTCGCGCTGGCCGCGGCGCTCGCTGTGCTCACCGGGATGCACACATTCGTCGGTCTCTTTCGTGAGTCGTTCCCCGTCAATCACTACTTGATCGTCGCGGTGAGTGCGCTGGGGACCTTCGCGCTGGCACAGTCCCGGCCGGTCGGCAACGGCCGGCCCTACGCGTACCTTCGCGGATGGCTGACCGACCTCGCCGCAATTGCGCTGCTCGCGAACGCCGCGCTGTCCTTCGAGTCGGGCCTGCTCGTCTGGCCGGTCGCGGTGGCTGCATATGCGGCAGGTCTCCGTGGCATCTCCCGTCGTGGCCTTGTACTGATGACGGTTGTGGTCGTGCTGTATGCGGGCCTTCGCGTTGGCTACCTGGGAAAGCAGGGTGCCGGCGTCGGCGAACGGGGCACAGGGTTTGGTGCCGGCGCGCTGACGCAGGAAGAACAGATCGAGCGCTTCGGCAATCGTCCGCTGGTTCTCTACGCGTACAACGTCACGACCACCGCAGCGTCGGTGCTGCTCTCGCAACCACAGGTCGGCCGATTCACCGTGGTGAGCGCGTGGCAGAACGGACCGCTGCCGCCAGTGTTCATCGTCCAGATTGCCTCGTCGTTGCTGACTACGGCGTTGATTGGCTGGTACGTGTTCACACGCGGAGCTTCCGGCGCGCGACGCTGGCGAGAACCCGTTCCGCTAGCGTTTTTCGCGGTCCTCGCCGTGAGCGCGCTGATGTCGTATGCGTATGCCAAGGATGAGATCGTCAGCACAGCGGGTGTGTTCTACGCCGCAGCGGCGTATGTCGCCGTGCGCGCAGTGCTGGCTCTTCGTCCGCCGGTGTGGGCGGGCGCGTTGCTGATCGTCGTCGCCCTGGCCGTGAGCAGCGCATGGGCACTCCGATCGGCAGGCCTGCACCTGCGCCTGCGACATGGTGCCTTCGAAGCGCGCACCGGCTGGGCGTATGTGCTCTGGCCAACGAAGCGCGACGGCTGGCCGAAGGATGCGCACACCCTGAAGGTCGTGTCGAAGATGCGCGAGGAGGCGCTGCTGCGTCCGACCGTCGCACCGGCGATGCTTCCGAAGTGGACCGAATCGTGGTGGGGCGAGGACTGATGCCACGCTGGATGTCGACTGCGATGGCGTCGGTGATCGCGCTGCCGCCCATCGTCGCCTCTCTCGCCCTGGCCGCATCAGGCGCGTGGGCATTGACGACCGGCCAGCCGATCTTCTGGCCGGCGCAAACGGTCACATTGACCGAAGCGATCGGCATGCACGACACGGCGGAAATCGTCCGACAGATCGCGCTCGGCGCGAACCCCAACATCCGTTACGACACGTGGGACATCCTCAAGCGATATCAGCACGTGTCGGTCACACCGCTCGAAGCTGCGGTGGCCACACGCGAGCAGTACCTCTTCGAGACGATCGTCGCCCAGGGAGCGCTGCTGACACCGGAGAACGCGCGCACGCTGTACTGCTTCGCTGTACAGGAACACGCCACAGACATCGCGGCGTATCTCGCCGCACGTTTCCCGCCACCCGCGTCCTGCGATGGAGTGCAGCTCCCGTGGTAGGCCGGGTCCTGGTATTTGGACCCGGCGGAGTACGCAGAGATCAGCCGGCGGGTCTCAAGAACAAGACCCGCCCTACGTCAGACAGGTGTAACGG
>DATCXH010000730.1:0-2456 GCA_036565925.1 Vicinamibacterales bacterium | reverse complement strand
GCTCGGCGGCTGCGCTGCTCGAGCCCAACGAGCCGATCTTCGCGATGTCGTCCATGGAACAGGTGATCTTCAACGACACCGCCAGTCAGTCCATCCTGACCAGCCTGCTGATGGCTGTTGGGTTCCTCGCCCTGTGTCTCGCTGCAGCTGGCATTTACGGAGTGGTGTCTTATGTCGTGGTGCAGCGAACGCGCGAGATCGGAGTACGCATGGCGCTGGGTGCGCGGCCGTCGGCCGTCCGCCGAATGGTCGTTGTCCAGGGCGCCTGGCCGGTGATTGGAGGATGGGTGCTCGGGTTGCCATTGGCGATCCCCATTGCGTTCGCAATGGCCCGCGCGTTCGCCTTCGTCACCGCCTCCGATCCTCTCAATTACGTCGCCGTGCTGACAGCGATTGCGGTTGTCGCCATCGCGGCATGCTATCTGCCGGCACGGCGCGCGAGCCGCGTGGATCCAGTTATCGCTCTGCGTACTGAATAGAGGTCATTTGTGATTTGGCGATTGTTGATTATTGATTCGTTGACGATTGCTGATTCGTGATTGTTGATTGGCGGGCGGGCTCATTTCAGCTGGTTCGGCTTTCAATCAGCAATCCCCAATCACCAATCAACAACCAATCACCAATCAAAGATCGGACATTCAACAATGTTCCAGGACATCCGCTACGCCCTGCGCTCGCTTCGGCGGACACCGGGGTTCACCATCGCGGCGCTGTTGACGCTCGCACTTGGGATCGGGGCGACAACGGCGATTTTCAGTCTGGTGAACGCGACGCTGCTCAAGCCGGTGCCGTATCCCGAGCCGGAACGAATAGCCGTACTCACGGCGCGATACGGCACATCGACCATTCAAGCGTCATCGCAGAGTGGGCTGACGTTCACCCTGGTGCGCGATCGCGTGCGTGTGATCGAGGCCATCGCCGCGCAAAGCTCGTCCACAAACTGGAACCTGTCGACTTCGTCATCGGCGATCAGCGTTCGCGGCCTGCGTGTCTCGACCGATTACTTGAAAGCTCACGGCGTCCGGCCGCTGGCTGGCCGCGAGTTTACGGTCGATGAAGACGCACCGCGTGGTCCTGACGCAGCGATGATCAGCGAGAGTCTTTCCACACGCCTGTTCGCGAGCCCGACTGCTGCGCTTGGGAACAGCGTGACGCTTGGTGGCCGGCCTTACACAGTCGTTGGCGTGCTTCCCTCGGACTTCGTGTCCATTCCTAACGCCGATGTGCTGACGCCGCTTCGTACAACGTCGCGCGACACCGGCGTCAACTATCGGGTCATCGGCCGCTTACGACGCGGTGGTACCGTTGAATCAGCACAGACCGAGCTCGAAGCCGTGCGCACCGATCTCATGCGCATGATTCCCAACCTTGTCGAGACTCGAGTGCCACACTTCTCGTGGACCGGATACCGTGACGTCCTCGGCAGCGGTGTGCGACAACCGGTGCTCATGCTGCTCGGCGCGGTCGCGTTCCTGCTGCTCATCGCGTGCGTCAACGTGGCCAATCTGTACATTGCGCGTGCTGTCGCTCGTCATCGGGAGATCGCGACTCGCGCGTCGCTTGGCGCTACTCGCGGTCGGCTGATTCGCCAGGTCCTCACCGAATCGCTGCTCCTGGCTGCTGCAGGATCCGTCCTCGGTCTACTTGTCGCAACCGCGTCGATGCAGTTACTGATCGCGTTCGTGTCCGAAGACACGGCGCGCGATCTCCTTTCGGGCGGGACCGTCAGTCTCGACTGGCGAGTGATGCTCGTCACCACCGCAGTCACCTTCGCGGCTGGCATGTTCTTCGGTCTGACGCCGGCCCTCGCGCTATCACGCGTGGATCCTGGACACGCACTCGCGTCACGCACGACGGCCGGTCCGACCACGGCCACGCTCCGTCGCACATTGACCGTCGCAGAGGTGGCGCTGGCAGTCGTTCTCCTCGTCGGCGCCGGTTTGCTGATCCGGTCCTTCATGAATCTCACGAGTGTCGATCTCGGTTTCGCGCCCGAAGGCATCGTCGTTGGCCGGATGTCTCTGCAGGGCACCAGCGCCGAGAGCGCTGATGCACGTCAGCGCCTTCTCGAGCAAGGCCTCGCACGCATCCACGACCTTCCCGGCGTCACAGCGGTCGCCGTGTCGAACAGTGTCCCGATAGAGGCCGGCCTGAACCTGGCAATGGCGCCTCCGCCAGGAGCATTGATCGACCAGATGCGGGCAGTGGACTGGCGGTATGTGTCCCCGGAGTATTTCGCTCTTTTCCAGATCGCCACACGCGCCGGACAGAGGTTTACCGACGACCATCGCGCCGGCCGTCCTCTCGTCGCCGTCGTCAACGAGGCGTTCGCGCGAGCGTATTTCGGTCAGGCAAACGCGATCGGCCGCACACTCGCATTCGGCAATGACGGGCCACGCGAGATCATCGGCGTCGTCGCGGACGTGAAGGGACGATCGAGTGCGGGGTTCGTGCGT
>DATCXH010000147.1:0-8527 GCA_036565925.1 Vicinamibacterales bacterium | reverse complement strand
AGTGGCCGCCCATCGGTGAAGACCTGGCGATAACTCGCGTTCACTTCACTCAACATCATCAGCAGTCCTGGTGTCTGCACGAACTTCAGGATGTGTGGGAGCGAGTACGCGCGCAGGAACGTATCCGGCAGGCATCGAACGTGTGGGTCGTCCTTCGAGTCGCTCGCGGTGCGTTCCTTCACCAATTTCGCCAACCACGGCTGATACGGCAGGCCTCCCTGCAGCGAGCGGCCCAAATTGATTCCGTCGAGTCCCATTGGTAGCTCGAGGCCGCACAGCCCGGTGCTGGCGTCATACCCGGCCGGACACCACGGGTTGGCGGTGAGCCACATGCCGGAGAGATCAGGTTTGCCATCCGCCGTGCGCGGCGTCGGCGCGCTCATGTTCACTTTTCCCGCGGCGGTCCTCGGCACACCAGGTGTCGGGTACTTCAACCACTGCGCGTCGCCGGGAATGCCGACGCCGACGATGAGCGAGGCGGCAATCACAAATGCCGCAGATTTCCGGGGAAATCGACACATGGATCGATGATAGCGCCGCGCGTCACGACGTGCAGACAACGGTTCCGTTCTCGCCGTCTTCTCCGTTGTCTGTGCGGTACGCCGCGCGAAATAAAATGTCGATATGGACTACGTCAGGCTGGGACGCACCGGCATGCAGGTGTCGCGCATCTGCCTCGGGTGCATGAGCTATGGTCAGGCCAAAACACCAGGCCTGCTCGAGTGGCCGTGGGCGTTGAGCGAAGAAGAGGGCCGTCCGTACATCAAGCGCGCGCTCGAAGCGGGGATTAACTTCTTCGACACGGCCAACGTGTACTCGAATGGCGAGAGTGAAGAGGTGCTCGGCCGTGCGCTGCGCGACTTCGCCAATCGCGACGAGATCGTGCTGGCGACGAAGGTGTGGGGGCCGGTCCGCCGCGGGCCGAATGGACGCGGGCTCTCACGCAAACACATTCTCTCGGAGGTCGACAAGAGCCTTCGTCGTCTTGGGACGGACTACATCGATCTCTACATCATTCACCGCTACGACTACGACACGCCGCTCGAAGAAACGCTCGAAGCGCTGAACGACGTGGTGCGCGCCGGCAAGGTCCGTTATCTCGGCGCTTCGTCCATGCACGCGTGGCAGTTCATGAAGGCACTCGGTATCCAGCGGGCCAACGGGTGGGCCCAGTTCGTCTCGATGCAGAACTACTACAACCTGATGTATCGCGAAGACGAACGCGAGATGCTGCCGCTCTGTCTCTCTGAAGGGATCGCGACGACGCCATGGTCGCCGCTGGCGCGCGGCAAGCTGGCCCGGCCGTGGTCGGAAGAACCGCCGACTGCGCGCGCCAAGACCGATCAATTCGCTCGCGTGGTGTTCGCCAAGACCACCGCGGAGATGGACAAGGCGGTCGTCGACCGGACGCACGAGGTTGCCCGCGATCGCGGGCTGCCCGCGGCGCAGATCGCGATGGCCTGGTTGTTGACGAAGCCGGCGGTGACGTCGCCGATTGTCGGCGCCACGAAGCCGCAACATCTCGAGGACGCGATTGCTGCGGAGTCAGTGAAGCTGTCGGAGGAAGAGGTGAAACGTCTCGAAGACGTGTATCTGCCACGTCCGGCGACGAGCGCGTACTCCTGAGGCCGACCGGCGTTACACTTTGCCCGGACGTGAGATGGTCGGTAGAGCTCGATTGATGGTCGCTGCGGTGTTGGTGTCTGCGGTCGTCGCAACGACTGCGGGCCTCATCGTGCCGATGATGGCTGCCGCTCAGCGCTCCTTCTTCTTTTTCACGCGGTCCGAGTCTCTGCCGGCGGTGACATACAACAGCCACTTCGCCTTCACGCGCATCCGCTACGGCGCGCGCGTGGGTCGCGGTGCCAGCGGATGGGAGCACGACTATCCGACCGCCGACCGGAACTTCTCGGCGATCCTCGACTACATCACCAACATGCGCGTCCATCTGGACGGCAGCAATATTCTCGATCTCGATGATCCGCGCATATTCGAGAATCCGGTCATCTATATGTCCGAGCCTGGCTTCTGGACGACTGATGACGCCGAGGCCGCGAACCTGCGCGCGTATTTGTTGAAGGGCGGCTTCATCATCTTCGACGATTTCGATGGCGACGCAGACTGGCGGAACCTCACGTCGCAGATGAAACGTGTGCTGCCCGACCACGACTTCATCCGGCTGGATGTGACGCATCCGATCTTCCAGTCGTTCTTCGGCCTCAAAACGCTCAACATCCCGCACCCGATGCTGCCGGGGATCGAACCGGTGTTTCTGGGGATGTTCGAGGACAATCACCCATCGAGCCGCATGCTGGCCATCGCCAACTTCAACAACGACATCGGCGATTACTGGGAATGGTCTGCGGAAAATCTCTATGGCGACGCTCCCACCAACGATGCCTACCGTCTCGGCGTGAACTATCTCGTATACGAGATGACGCACTGACCAACCGGTACAATGAAGCTGGTAGGTGGTGGGTGGTAGCAATGGCTACCGGCTACAGGCTACGAGCTTCCAGTTACCAGTGAGGCAGCATTTCGAGAAGAATGGGAACGACAGAAGCAGAATCCACTATCGGCAAGCGCGCCGGCACCCCGGCGATGAAAGACAACCGGCTCCTCGACGGGAGAGCGGTTCGCGATCGCATTCTCAGTGAGGTTGCCGAGCGCGTTCGCACTGCAGCCGCGAAGCATACGATTGGACGCCTGGTTTCGATCAGCGTCGGCGAACACAAGGAAGCCGCGGTCTACGAACGCGGTCAGGCGAGTGCGGCACAGAAGGTCGGCCTGCGTTTCTCATCCGAGATCTGGCCGGAGACGCTGACCCAGGCGGAGTGCAAGGCGCGTCTGGTCGCGATGAATGACGACCCTGACGTGCTCGGCGTCATCCTGCAGCGTCCAGTACCGAAGCACATTCACGGTCGCTCGCTGGCGTCCGCGATCCATCCGTTCAAGGATATCGAGGGCATGAACCCCGCCTCGATCGGCAACATCGTCTACAACGAGCTGGCGCTGGCGCCGTGTACAGCAGCGGCGTCAGTAGAGTTGATCAAGGCAACCGGTCTGAATCTCCTCGGTCTCGAGGTCGTGATGGTGGGGCACTCGGAGATCGTCGGCAAACCGGCGGCGTTCATGCTGATGGCCGAAGGCGCGACGGTGACGGTGTGTCACCATATGACGCGCTCGGTGGCCGCGCACTCGCGTCGCGCCGATGCCGTGCTCGTCGCCGTGGGCAAGCCGAAGTTCCTGCACGCCGACATGGTGAAGCCCGGCGCGGCAGTCATCGACATCGGGATCAATCAGATCACAGGACCGAATGGCGAGACGATGATTGTCGGCGACGTCGATACCGAGGGCGTGAAAGAAGTCGCGAGCTGGGTGACGCCG
Source organism: Vicinamibacterales bacterium (assembly GCA_036565925.1). Taxonomy (GTDB): domain Bacteria; phylum Acidobacteriota; class Vicinamibacteria; order Vicinamibacterales; family UBA2999; genus Gp6-AA40. The sequence goes on along the minus strand of DATCXH010000147.1, from coordinate 5,140 downwards.
GTGCCGGGTGGCGTCGGTCCGGTTACGGTCGCCATGTTCATGCGCAACGCCATCGTCGCGCACGAGAAACAGTTGGCTGCGGGTTGGTTGGACTAGAAAAGGTCCTTGGTCCTTGGTGCTTCGTCCGTGGTCCGTGCTTGGTCCTTGGTCCGTCCCTGGTCCGTGGTCCCTGGTCCGCCGCAGTCACCAAGGTACTTCGAGGAGTCCAGCCAGTCCTGATCGGGGTAGTACGAGAAGACGATTCCGTTGCCGCGCACGCGGTCAATGACTTCGCGGGCCACGCCTTCCCGGAGCGCCGGGCATCCCCAGCTGCGGCCGAGACGGCCATTCTTCTTCACGAACCCGTCGCTGACGTACGGCGCGCCGTGCATGACGATCGCTCGCTCACCGGCGTGGTGGTTGAAGCCTTCGTCGAGCCCCTTCAGGCGCAGCGAGTACCCATTCTTGCCGACGTAGGTATCCTCCGTCAGGAACAGTCCCAGACTCGACGCATGTGTCTCGGGCTCGTTTGAGAACACTTTGGCGTAGTTGTCGCCGCTGCCCTGCCCGTGTGCGACCAGTTCCTCGTAGAGCAGCTCGTGGGCACGCAGATCGAACACCCACAGCCGCTTCTCGGTCGATGGCTTCGAATAGTCAATGACGGTGAGCGTGGAGGGATCGCTGATCGCGCCCGAGCGGACGACGCACTGGGCCGCGCGCAGCGCCAGATCGAAGATGTGCGGATCGATGGTGCCCATCGCCGCCTCATTCCACACAGACGCCGCTACGGCCGCCGTGTTCTTTACGGCCGCTTTCACCGGAACAGAGTCCTTCTCGCGCGCACCGGTCCCGGCGCCAATCGCGAGGACGAAAATCACTGGAAGGAAAAACGCACGCACCGTTCATCAAGTGTAACGTGCACGTGCCCGTATCAGAGCTCAGCCTCAGCGTGAAGCTTGTGCGGCGTCGTAGCCGTAGACATCGGGATACAGACGGACGACGCCCGTGTCATCGGCCCACGCGGTGAAATATACGATGTGAACCGGGAGCTCCTGCTTGAGCTTCACGTGTTGCTCCTCGCCTGCATGCATGGCCTCGACGATTTTTTCGTTGGTCCATTCCGGGGCGTCCAGCAGCAGCCACTTCGCGAGATCTTCAGGCTTCTCGACCCGTACGCATCCGTGGCTGAACGCCCGACCTGGCCGAGCGAAGAGTGCGTCGGCCGGCGTGTCGTGCAGGTAGACGTTGTACGCATTCGGGAAGAGAAACTTGACGTGCCCCAGCGCGTTGGTCGCACCGGGCTTTTGGCGAAACGCGAGCGCCTTGAGCTCTTCCGGATCGTCCCACTTCACGGTCGAGGGATCGACCGGCGTCGTCCCGGTCTTGGTGACCCGAAGGATCTCGATGTTGTTGCGCTGCAGGAATCCCGGATCGCGCGCCGCCGCCGGTGCCGTCTCGCCCTCGACGATGCTGTCGGGTACATTCCAGTACGGACTGAAAACCGTCGTCGTCATCATGTCGCTGAAGACGGGCGTTTTGTTGTCCGGCGTGCCGACAACCACTTTCATCGGCAGCACGGTTCGCTCGCCCTGATGGGCTTCGAGCTGAAATGACGGGATGTTCACGATGATGTAGCGCTCGCCGAGTTCGTCTGGCATCCAGCGCCATCGCTCGAGATTGAGTGCAATCTGAGCCGCGTGCTCTGCCATGGCTGGATCGGCGAGTGCCCTTTGGAGCGCGACGTACTGCGCATGCTTCGGGACAAGCGGTTCAAGCCACGCGTGATAGCCGTTATCTGCCGCTGCGGCGAGCGTCCCGACCAAGTCTGGCATCTTGCGCTGCATTTTCCAACGCGGATCGAGCCGTTCAGGCTTATTGCGCCCGACGGCGACGTCGCGACCAAGGGTCAGCAGTGCGGCCGTGATTCGAACATCCCCCTCAGCCAGTACATCCGTGCGCTGTTCACTGCCCTTCTCCGGTGCGTCCTCGCTCATCACGAGCGATCGCAGGCGTGCGATTTCCTGCTGGTCATAGTTCGCCGGATCGAGTCCGTGCTCGCGTGCTCGACCGAGGGTTTCGACTGCAGCATCAGCGTTCGTCCGCTGGTCGTCCATCATCCAGGCAGGCGCGTCCTGCCTTCGCTTGTAGAACTCGTGCGTGTCCTTCCACGCCTCAGCGCTGACATGGTCTGGTGCTTTTCCGTCAAGGAGCTGATGAATGGTCAGAGCGACCGCGTCAGGGTCGTCTGCCTTCCCACAGCCAGCGCAAAGGATGAGCGGGATAAAAAGGGTAGCGGCCCACGCACGAGTTCCCATGGGTGACTACTGAGCAAGGGCTGGGCCACGCCAACCTCGAGTGTAGTCCGGCGTCCCTGGGCAGCGTAGCGATCAGCGCGCAGGTGGCAGCAGGTCTATCTCTTGAGATTCTTCGAGAAGAACGGCAGCACTTTCTGTTCGATACGCTCGACTACGCGATTGGTGTGATCGCCGTCGTAGGTTTCGAAGGTATGCGTGATGCCGAAGTCGGTGAAGATCTGATCCAACTGTCGGTTCGCCGCGGCCAATCCGTCCTGCGTTCCGACCTCGCCCATGATCGCGCTGTACTTTTTCAGGTTGGTGACGTACTGGTCGATCATCGCCAGCGGTGACGCTGCGGCCCACTTCGCGACGATCAGCGGTTGCAGTTCACCGTCTTTCGTCGGATTGTCAAAGAAGTCGGGCGGGTTCTTCGGATTCGGCGAGAACGCCGCGGCGAGCGCCGCCTGCACGTTGCCAAAGCCGCCGCGTCCGCGGCCCGGGCTCTCGCCGCGTGCGGCTTCGCCGCGCGCGCCTTCTGCGCGTGCACCCTCGCCACGAGCGCCTTCGCCACGTGCACCCGCGCCGCGGTTCCCGTTGGCCGGGAATGGCGTGTTCATCAGACAACACGCGCTCATGATGTAGAGGCTCGAGAACACATCGGGCCGCTTCATGCCGATGCGGATCGTGCCGTAGCCTCCCATCGAATGTCCGCCGAGCCCGCGACTCGTCCGGTTCGCGATGGTGCGGTAATGCTTATCGACGTACGACACGAGATCGTCGGCGATGTAACTCTCCCAATCGCCCGTCGTCGGCGACGAGGAGTACATGCTGCCGCTGTATTTTGTGAAAGCGTCCGGGTTCACCAGAATCATCTCGCGCATCGTTCCGGCAGCGATGTCTTTGTCCGCAGCTTCGGCAAGCTTGGTAAACGACATCCAGCGTTCGGCGGTGAGTCCGTAGCCATGCAACAGGTAGACGACCGGATAGCGCTGCGTGCGGGTCGACGCGTAACCGGGTGGCAGATAGATGAAGACGTCGCGAGCAGGGGAGTCGCCTTCGAGGTTTCCCTGCAACGCCGCCCCGTGTATGGAGACTTTCTCGACGGTGCCCTTCTTCACGGGCGCGCTGCTCTGCGCGTGCGCAGTGCCGGTGAGGCTGACGAGCACGATGAATGCGACGGAGCGGAACGTTGTCATGGGTGGTCGCCTCTACTTCTTGACGATTTTCTTCACCGAGCGGCTCGCCGGGTTGGCGACGTAGATGTTGCCCTGCTGATCGATCGTAAGCCCGTGCGGGCGTCCGCCGACGCCAGTGACTCGCTCGAGGACCTTGCCGTTCTTCATGATGGTGATCGACTCCGAGTCCACGTGGCTTACGTAGAGCGTGTCGTCGGGTGTGATGTACATTGAGCCGCGCGGTTTGGACGTGAAGTCGGTCCACTGCTCGAGAAACTTTCCTGAGCCATCGAACACCTGGAGGCGGCTGTTCTCAGCATCCGCCACGATGATCCGGCCGCGTGAGTCGGCAACGACGGCGTGGGGCAAGTTGAACTGACCGGGCTCGGCGCCTTTCGTGCCGCCGATGATGCTCTTGAAAGTACCGTCGGCCGCGAAGCGCACGACGCGCGAGTTGCGATAGCCGTCTGCGACGAGGACGTCGCCGTCTGGCATGACGAACGCATCGGCGGGGCCGTCGAAGTTGGTCTTGGAGTCATTGCCACCAGCGACACCGCGCGTGCCGAGCGTGAGGAGCAGCTTACCGTCCGGTGAGAACTTCTGGACGAAGTTGTCGGCGTTGTCAGTGACCCAGAGGAACCCTTTGCGATCGATGCGGAGTCCGTGCGCGACGCGAAACAGGTTCTCACCCCACGTGCGTACGACGTCGCCGGCGGGTGTCATCACCACGAAGAACGGATTCGCGCGACGAAGGACGACGATCTGTCCTTCCGGCGTCGTCGAAATCTGTGAGGCCGCTTCCCATTCCAGTCCGGCCGGCAGCTTGCCCCATGGCGTGCTTTCCCATGTGCTCGTGCCGGAGCTGGGGGACTGCGCGTCGAGCGGAGTGATCAAAAACGCGAGCGCGAGTACCAGCAGCAGTCGTGTCATGGCGTTCTCCCCACGAACGAAGAATATATCGGTGTAGTGTCGCCTTTCTTGGGCGCCGTAGCGCGTCGCGCGCAGGCGGCAGCCGGACTAGCGTCCTCTGGCCTTCAACAATGCGTCGGCGCGGGCGCGGACGAGCGACTCCTGATCCTTCGTGGCTTCCATCAGGAGCGCGTCCGCTTCCGGCCCGAGCTTCCCGAGCGATTCGACGACGAGATAGCGGACGTCCATGAACTCGGAGCCGAATGCTCGCTCCAGATAGGGCAGCGCTGTGGCCGTGGCCTCCCGCCCGATTTCACCGAAGCCCAAAATAGCCGCTCGACGCAGATCCGGGTCGGTATCGCGCGCCCACAACTCATAGATCCCAAGCGCGGTGCTCGTCTCGCCCATCTGTCGCAGCGCCCCCGCCGCGCAGATTCGCACACTGGTGACTTCCGAGTAGTTGTAGACCACATCGGTGAGGACGTTGATCTGCGCGCCGGTCCCAATGCGACCAAGCTGCATGGCGGCGCTACATCGCGCGGTCGGTGATTCCGATTTGAACTGCGCGACTGCGGCATCGACGCGGGCATTGAGCTGCACGGTGCGCTCTTCACTGTCGGCTTCACGGTAGCCGCGCGCTTCAGCGCGAATCTCGTCGGCCCGGGCGCGATCGGCTTCGGCCAACTTCGCCGCCGCGCGCTGTGAGTGGATGAACCACGCGCCAGCCAGCGCGGCGACAGCTATGCTGGCGACCCATACGCTTCGTGTCATCGAGTGGCG
>DATCXH010000871.1:0-4443 GCA_036565925.1 Vicinamibacterales bacterium | reverse complement strand
GGCTACGGCTTCTTCGGCGTTCCGAAACATCCGACGTCCAACACCTTCGCTGGCGGGTTCAATCACTGCCGCCTGATGTTCATGAGCGATCATCGGGAGAAGCGTGGCTGGAGCACCGACTACCCTGGCGCCGACATCAACTTCAGCGTTCGTCTCGGCGAGCTGACGCGCACGCGCATCACCAAGGACAAGACCGGCGACCCCGACTACATTACCGTCTCCGCCCTCGAGCCGGCGCTCTTCATGTGTCCCTACATCCTCGTTGAAGATGGCGGCTCGGCCCGCTTCTCGGACGAGGAAGTGATGAAGCTGCGCGAGTATCTGGAGAAAGGCGGCTTCCTGTTCGCGTCCGACTATTGGGGCACACGTGCCGGCGAACAGTGGGACGAAGAAATCGGACGGGTGCTGCCGCCCGATCAATATCCGATTCGTGAACTGCCGATGACGCATCCCATCTGGCAGATGATGTACAACGTCAAGGAAGTGCGTCAGATGGCGTCGATCCAGTACTGGCGCAGGAGCGGCGGCGGCATCTCCGAGCGCGGCGATGACAGTGCGGTCGTCGAGGTCAAAGCCATCGCCGACCGTCACGGTCGCTTGATGGTGGTGATGGTCCACAACAGCGACATCCCCGACGGCTGGGAGCGCGAAGCCGAAGATCCTCAGTACTTCTACAAGTTCTCGCCCGATGCGTACGCCGTCGGCATCAACGTCGTTCTCTACGCGTTGACCCACTGACGATGCATTGTTGACTGAGGATCGTTGATTGTTGAATCGCTGTTGATTATCGATTTTCGATTCACCGATTCACGGACCCCAATCATCAATCAACAATCCCCAATCAACAACCACTCAACAATCCACCATCGTCCATCACCACTGCTCTATTTGCGCGTCAGTGGCGGCAGCGCCGGCATGAGCGGCTTGCGATCCGGCGGCAGGTGCTGATCGGCGGCATTCATCATCATCCCCACCGTGAAGTAGTCGGCCATCAGCGCCATGATCTCGATCGTGCCCTGGCGTCCGAACTCCTTGACCATCGACGCCCACAGGTCGCTGCTGATTCGGTGCTCGCGGAGGAGACCGCGACAGAAGTTGATCAGCATCGCGTCTTTCTCTCCGATGCCCGTTGCCGGGCGGTCGTACTTCACGATGTCGATCACCGGCTGCTCGAGGCCGGCGCGCAGTCCGGCAGGCTCGTGGGCCGACCACTCGTACTGCTGATCGATCTCGCGCGCGGTGATCAGCACGATCAATTGATAGTTGCGCACGCCAAAGCGGAACGTATCGCCGCGCGGCACGCCGAGCGCGCGGCCGATCGCGCCGAGTCCTTCGGCAACCTTCGGGCTGTAGATCGTCACGTGGCCGGGACCAGGCGCCGGCGTCACGTTCGTTCTGGCCGCGAGGAGTTTCTGTCCATCGGCATCGAGATCGGCCGGCGTGACCGGCGGCAGTCTCGACAGCGTCACCGGATGAATATCGGGTGGAAGTTTCTCCTGAGCCGAAGCCACGGCGGGAGCCACTATCGCCAGCAACACCAGCAGTCGGATGCGCATGAGAGCCTCCAGAACGAAGGGCCTGAGCCTGTCGAAGGGCCCTGAGCCCTGTCGAAGGGGCTCATTCTAGACGCAAACGCGCGAGATCAGTGGCGAACTGCTGCCGTGTCGAGCGGGGCGAGCGTGGTGTGAACGCGCGTCTGCCGGTCGGCGATGACCCGGATCGCCGAGGACCACGGCACGTGGCCGTCCGCGTCAACACGGACGACGTGTGACCCGGCACGAAGATCGGGCACTTCAAGCGGAGTGACTCCGGCCGCTTGTCGATCGATGAACACACGCGCGCCCTGGGGCGTCGAGTCGATCCGCAACGTACCCACGAACGATTCCTTTTTCGTGTTCCTCGCGGCGGACGTCTTCTCGACCGGTGGCGAGACAGTCGGCTCGTTCACGACGACGCGCATCGCGCGGTCGGCGATCGGCGGCGTCTCTGGTTCGGCAGGCGGGACCGGAACCGGTACCGGCGGAGACGGAATCGGTTCGGGCTCGGGTCGAGGAGTAAACGGTTCGGCGCGTGGCTGCCCGGACGAGGTCAGCCAGGAGATCAGAACTACACACACTAGCGCACCGAACGCGGAACCCGAGGCGAACGACCATAGCCCTCTTCGATTCTTCGAGGCGCGCGCTGATTGTGCGGGCTCCACGACCGCGGCTTTCGCAGGACCGGGCTCCGCGCGACGCGCCACTGGACGCTGCGTCACGCGCTTGTTGGGCGTGGGGAGCGGCGTTGAGCGGCTGATCGACGCTGGCTCGTTGGAGAACTCTTCGAGCGGGTCAGTCGCCCACAGACCGCTGCGGTCATGATTGACGGTACGCTTCGAGGGATCGATTCGCTTTTCCGACACGGGACCGCAGACAGAAATGGCAATCCCCATTCCCGCCGTTTCCGGCCGATAATCACAGGTTTCTTGGGATCCGGCGGAGCGCCCCGAACAGAAGTCACCACGGATGAGCTTTTTCGTATCCCTCGGAAGGTATTTGCAATGCCGGTCTAAACTGGGCCGGTGCCTGCCCTCGTCATCGCTTTCTTTCTTCTCGTTCGCGTCCTGCAGCAGCCGGCCTCTCCACCAGTCATTCCTTCGGAAATTCCGCTGTTTCCGCTTCCCGAGACGTCACTCTTCCCTGCCGTGTCGCGGCCATTCCTCATTTACGAGCCGCGCTATCGCGAGATGATTGCCGACGCGCTGAAGGGCAACAGGATCATCGGCATGGTGCGCCTGCGTCCGGGTTTCGAGAAGGACTATGAAGGGCGCCCGCCGATCTACGACATCGGGTGCGCGGGCACGATCGAAGAATACGAACAACTACCGGATGGACGTTACGTCATCCTGCTTCGCGGTCTGATCACCTTCCGCATCGTCACTGAAGATCAACGGAAGGCATATCGTCTTGCCCGCATCGAGGCGATTCCCGAATTGCTGAAGGACGAAGACCGCGCGACGCTGAGCACGTTGCGCAACCGCGTCGAAAAGGCGCTCGTCACACTTCTACCGCTCGGCGTCGATCCGCCGGATCCTTCACTCGAAGACGATGAATTCGTGAACATCGTCGCGCAGAATTTCGGGATGCCGGAGGCGACCCGACAGGATCTCCTCGAGCGAAACAACGTGCTCGAACGCGCTCGCGCGTTGGCAGATCTGCTGGAGAAGAAGTGAGGGCCATCGGTTACGTAGAGGCGGGTCCTTAGACACCCCCAACGTTGGGCAATCTACGTGATAGCATCCTGCGGCCGCTCGCGGCGGATCGGCACGCGAACGGCTTCATCCATGAGGTCAGAGACATGAGGAAATTCGTTGTCGCGGCCGCGATCGCCGTGGCCGCGCTGATCGCGCCACGCCTTGCGTCCGCGCAGGACGTCGCCATCACGAACGCACGGATCATTGTCGGTTCAGGTCAGGTCATCGACTCGGGGACGATCATCGTCAAGGGCGGGAAGATCGTGTCGGTCACGTCCGGAGCGGCACCAACGCAAGGGCTGCGCACGATCGACGCCAAGGGCATGAGCGCGATGCCCGGCTACATCGACAGCCATAAACACGTCAGCAACGGCGAGAACGCAGCGGGACAGATGCGGCTGCTGTTGGAGGCCGGTTATACGACGGTCCTCGCCGGTGGCGGACAGGCCGACACCAACATCGCACTGCGCGATCGGATCGACAAGGGCGAATTCGTTGGTCCGCGCATCATCGCCTCCGGTCAGATCAATCTGCGTCAGACGCCGGCCGAAGCACGTGCGGCGGTGCAGGCGCTGGCCGCCAAGGGGATCAAGCACACCGGCGAAATCGCGTTGACGCCGATACCGGGCCCAACGCAGGCCGAGATCGAAGTGCTCAAGGCCATCGTTGACGAGTCGAAAAAGGTCGGCATCCAGGTGAACGTGCACGCGGTGAGCAGTCCGGCGATGGTGGCCGCCATCGACGCCGGCGTCACTCGCCTCGTGCACATCCCGAACAAAGACTTCACGACATACGATCAAGCGGAGCGCGTGGCTCAGACCGGCTCGATCGTCGCCGGCGCGATTGCGTTCGGCGCGCCCTACATCGACAGCCTCTCCCCCGCGCCCGCCCAAGTGCAGTGGCCGAAGGACAACACCACGCGGTTCCGCGACGGCAAGCCATGGCCTGAGGCGATCTCGGGCGCCAACCGAGACGAGAAGGGCCGCGCGCTCGGCACCGAGGGCGGCTACTCTCTCGTCAACGCGCGCCGCATCTGGGATGCCGACAACACGCGGCAGCTGATCTCCTACTCGACGGATCAGAACGCCACCGACCTGGTCGTCCTCGAACACGAACTGAAGTCGTACGCCGTGATGTTCTCGATGGCCGACATTCATCGCATCATCGGGCCAAACGCAGCGCGTTACGTCGGCATGGCGGACCAGATCGGC
>DATCXH010000329.1:0-4883 GCA_036565925.1 Vicinamibacterales bacterium | reverse complement strand
GGCTTTCGCTCGGCGAAGAGGTATTCGCCAGCGAAGAGTTGTTCAAACGCGAAGCCACGCCACCGTTGCGGGCCAGCGGCGCCAAGAGCGAGCCGGCCGGACGGGCCTGAGCGACGCTATTTTTCCTGGCGCAGGAATCGGCTGGCGACCTCGGTGTTGCACTTCTCGCCCGATGGCTTCATCGTCGGGCGATACTCCCACTTGCCCGACCACTCGACCGGCTTCGCGAGATAGACGGGATCTTCAAGCACGCCCGAGTAGATCAACGTCTTCCCGTCTTCGCTGAGCGCGAAGCGCTCGATCAGCTTCTTCTGTGTACTCGACGGCGTCGAGAGCGACAGACCCATCGGATGGTCCTTGAAGTTTGTCGTCTCGACAATCAAGGTCTTGCCCTCCCACCGCCCGACCGAATGCCCCTGCAGTGAAGTTTGCGTTGCGGGGGGATGCGCGCGGCCATCGAGATACACAATCCGCTCGGAATCCATCCAATCGACTTTCATCACCACGCGATCGCGTTGCACGGTGATCACGTCGGCGACCGGATAGAACATCAGCGCGGGTGCGCCGACCGGGATGCAGTTCTTGAGCGCGTTCTTGGTTCGCTCGTCGGCGCCTGTGGCCGCGGCCTTGCCCTTGTCGGTCAACGACCATCGCCCCGAGCCGCCGAGAAACGCGCCGAACTCCGTGCGAGGAGAGAACCACGTGCCGGCGATGCTGGTTGCCGTCGCCGTCTTTGACTCGTAGGCACTTCGCGAAGCGATGTTCAGCGGGACATAGGTGCCATCGCGCTTATACAACTCTCTCCCCAGCACAAACCCATCCGGCTTGGCGCGTGCGGGGTTGCCGACCACCGTAACCACGTCGCCGGACTTGACCGAGTCCTTCGTGAATCCCAACCCGTTCAACACGGAGGCGGCGCCAGCCTCGACTTCCACCGTTGATACAGAGCCGTCGTCTTTTTTGACCTGCAACGTGAGATATACGTGCGGGTTCGCGAAGCGGTACTGGACGACCGTGCCGCTGACCTTTACTTCTTTTTGCGTGTCGTAGGCGGCGGCGCTGTGATGGGCGAGAGCGGGAGCGGCCAACGCCGCAGCGATCGAACAAGCCAGTAGTGTCTTCGTGAGTGCATTCATGTTCCCGCTCCTCGATTGGAAGAATTCTCTTCCCCGAGTGTGCAGATAGCAACACGAGGGCGACGCGGGATTGGCACTTGACTCGAATTTGAGCGGCGAATTCGTGCGGACACGATCGGTTGATCGGTCATTCCAATCGCGGAACCACTTCTAATCGATGAGGGCCGGCCGCGCGGTGACTGATGAAACCGGCGACCTATTCAGCGAGAGGAAGTGTCCCCTTCGGAATGGGGACGACAGAGACAAGGGCGTGTGTGGATGACGTACACGACGGAGCAGCGTCTGTTCATGACGCTGCTCGTCGTGGGTGGTTCAGCCGCAGGTCCGTCGGCGACCCTTGGTGTGTGGGTTGTTCTCGTCAGCGGCCAGTGCTCGTCCGTCGCGGCGCGACGTGGCGTTTTGCCTCGCGCTCTTCGGCGATGGCCCGCTCCTTCGCAAGCTGCTCCTGCTTGACCGGCGGCGTCATGCAGTCCTTGCGAGCGCGTTCGACCGACGGTCCATCGCCCGGGGTCGCCGCGTCATCGCACGCCGGATCGTCCTTCTGGAAATCCGGCAAGTTGTCCTTTCTGAACGGTGCATCCGGCTTGAGTCCAATCTCCAGTTTGTCTTTGAGTGACATCAGCACCTCTCGTCCAGTCGTTGGGCACGAAGGTGCAAAACGAAGACCGACCGATTCCCATCGCCATTCACGCTCAGGGGGTATTGCTCGTCACATTCGAGGCACGTGTGTTGCACACCCTGACAAGCACAAGCGCTGCGCATGCTCCCGTAGAGCTGTGTACGGTCGAGCCTCAGGTTTCGACCGGTCGAGTTCTTTCGATAGAAGGGGTTACTTCGGTGGCAACGATTCAATCGGCAGACGTGATCTCTCCTTCGTTTTCGAAACGGTCGTCGCTGCGCATCGCTCAGGTCGCGCCGCTCAGTGAAAGCGTGCCGCCGAAACTCTACGGAGGAACAGAGCGCGTCGTCGCGACACTGACCGACGAGCTCGTGCGGCAAGGCCACGACGTGACGTTGTTTGCCAGCGGTGATTCGCGCACCCAGGCCAAGCTCGTCGCACCGGTTCCACGAGCGCTGCGTCTTGCGAAGTGCGTCGATCCGCTTGCGCTACACCTGTTGCTCGTCGAACAGATCGCGCAATGTGCAGACGAGTTCGATGTGATCCACTTTCACATCGCGCCGCTCCATTTCTCGATCGCCAGGCGCCTCTCGATTCCTCATCTGACGACGCTGCACGGGCGGCTCGATTTGCCAGAAGTGGTGACGCTGTACGGTGAGTTCAGCGATCTGCCACTCGTCTCCGTGTCCGACGCGCAGCGCACTCCGCTCGGCGACCAGAACTGGGTCGGCACCGTCTACCACGGCCTGCCAAACCGTGAGTTGCAATTCAGTACAGGTGCGGGCGGCTATCTCGCGTTCCTCGGCCGTATCTCGCCGGAGAAACGCGTCGACCGCGCCATCGACATCGCGAAGGCGTGCGGCTGTCCACTCAAGATCGCGGCTAAAGTGGATCCTGCCGATCAACGGTACTTCGAGCGTTTCATCGAACCGCTCCTCGATCATCCACTCATCGAGTACTGCGGCGAGATCACGGAGGGACAGAAAGGCGCGTTTCTCGGTGGCGCCAAGGCCTTGCTGTTTCCAATCGACTGGCCCGAGCCCTTTGGTCTGGTCATGATCGAATCGCTCGCCTGTGGTACGCCGGTGGTGGCGATTCGCGGCGGATCGGTTCCAGAAATTCTCGAACACGGGGTCACCGGATTTATCTGTGACAACCTGGATGAGGCGATTGAGGCCACCAGGCGCGTTCACACACTCGATCGTCGGGCGTGCCGGCGCATATTCGAACGCCGCTTCACCGCCACGCGCATGACGGAAGATTACGTCCAGCTCTATCGGCGGCTTGCTGCGGACGCCGCCCTGTACGCCGATTGATTTCGTCCGCCGTGGAGTTGTAGCGTCACATGCTCGACGAGCAATTTCCTATCATCGCCGGCCCCGAGCGGCCGGCCGTGCCGCTTCGCGTCCTCAAACACGGCGATTGTTTCGGCGTATTCGACCCGCGCGGCAACATCGTGCCCGGTGATGCCAGCGAGGAAGGCATCTACTACGACGGCACCCGCTTCCTGTCACGGCTCGAACTGCTGCTCTTCGGCAACCGACCGTTGCTACTCAGTTCCACGGTCAGTGTGGACGATGCGGTGTTCGATGCGGATCTGACCAACCCCGATGTGCTCCGCGACGGTCACGTGACGGTCGAGCGTGGAGAGATCAACGTGCACCGGTCGCGCGTGTTGTGGGAAGCCTCCTGCGTCGAGCGGATCCGCGTTACCAACTTCCGCATGAATCGCATTGACGTGCCGTTGGCCATTCGCTTTGACGCCGACTTTGCCGACGTCTTTGAAGTGCGAGGCACGCATCGAGCCAAGCGGGGACAGCGACTTGCGGATCAGGCCGGCGACGATTACGTGATGGGCTATCGCGGCCTCGACGATCGTGAGCGGCGGGCACGAGTCCGGTGGAACCGTCATCCGGACAAAGTCGACAGCGGGCGCGCGGTGTTCTTGCTGCGGCTCGAGTCAAAAGAATCCGCGACCATCGTGATGACCGTCTCCTACGAGACCGATGCGGACGCTCCACCGCCGCCGACGCCAGTGGAGAAGGCGTTCGATCATGCGCTGTCGTCCACCCGCGCGCGGCGCGTGTCGCAGGCTGCATCGACGGGCCGCGTGCTCAGCGCCAGCGCGATGTTCAATCGCTGGCTGACTCGTTCGAGCGCAGACCTGCAGATCATGCTGACCGACACGCCGCATGGTTCGTATCCGTATGCCGGCATTCCGTGGTTCAGCACGCCGTTCGGCCGCGACGGACTGATCACGGCATTCGAGTTGTTGTGGGTGAGTCCGGGGATCGCCCGCAATGTGCTGTCCTTTCTTGCCGATACACAAGCCACGTCGTACGACGATGCACGGGACGCGCAGCCGGGAAAGATCCTGCACGAAATGCGCGGCGGCGAGATGGCGGCGCTCGGTGAGGTGCCGTTCGGGCGCTACTACGGCAGTGTCGATTCGACGCCGTTGTTCGTGATGCTGGCCTCGGCCTACTACGAGCGCACCGCCGACCGTGAGTTCATCGATCGCATCTGGCCCAACATTGGTGCCGCGCTGGACTGGATGCTGACGAGTGGCGATCCGGACCAGGACGGCTTCCTCGATTACGCGCGAAAGACTGATGCCGGGCTGATCAACCAGGGATGGAAGGATTCACACGATTCGATCTTCCATAGCGACGGTCGCACCGCCGACGGTCCAATCGCGCTGTGCGAGGTGCAGGGCTATGCCTACGCGGCGTGGAAAGGGGCCGGGCGACTGGCAGCCGTGCGCGGGGATACGCGGAACAGCGATGAATGGGCAGCGCGGGCGGAGCGTCTGCGCGATCGTTTTGAGCTCGAATACTGGTGCGAGGATCTCGACACCTACGCCCTCGCGCTGGACGGAAGCCGGCGTCCCTGCCGCGTTCGCACCTCAAACCCAGGCCATTGTTTGTTTGCCGGCCTGGTCATGCCCGAGCGCGCCAAGCGTGTGTGCGACACGCTGATGTCCGACCCGTCGTTCAACGGTTGGGGTGTGCGCACCGTGGCGGCGAGCGAACGACGGTACAACCCGCAGTCGTACCACAACGGATCCATCTGGCCGCACGACAACGCCATCATCGCCGCCGGCGCGGCACGCTATGGCTTCACGGAGG
>DATCXH010000189.1:0-6290 GCA_036565925.1 Vicinamibacterales bacterium | reverse complement strand
GTCGATCATGTAGCCTTCGCCGCGCCTCGTGACGAGTAGCGCGTGGGTGCCGGGTCGCTCGATCTTCCGGCGGAGACGCTGGATGTAGACGTCGATGACGTTTGAGAGCGGATCGTAGGCATTGTCCCAGACGTGTTCGGCGATGAGGGCACGGCCGACCACGGCTCCGGCGTGGAGCATCAGGAACTCGAGCAGTGCGTACTCGCGGGCAGTGAGCTCGAGTACCGTTCCCGATCGCGTCACACGACGAGCGCGCGTATCGATCTCCAGCGGACCGACGGTGAGACGCTGCGCGGTCAGCGGCAGATGTCCGCGCCGCGTCAGAGCGCGCAAGCGGGCCAGCAATTCGCCGAAATCAAATGGCTTGGTGACGTAATCGTCGGCGCCGCTGTCGAGTCCCTCGATGCGCGATTCGATCTCATCGCGCGCCGTCAGCATCAGGACCGGAACCGTCGACCCGGATGCGCGCAACTGCTGACACACGCTGAACCCATCGCGCTGCGGCAGCATGACGTCGAGAATGACCGCGTCGTAGTCGGTGATCGACGCGTGGTAGAGCGCCTCCTCTCCGTCGCCTGCGACGTCAACGGCATACGTCTGCTCACGAAGACCCCTTGCCAGCATCTGCGCGGCACGAGGCTCGTCTTCGACGAGGAGGATACGCATGAGTCCGGGTGATTACGCGGCGTCAGGATACACCGCTGTTGCTGGAGCAACATGAACCGTGGTCACCCGCCGTCGGCGCGGCCACGTTTTTGGTCATCCGTAGGGACCGCACAGATACGCAGACCGGAATCAGTGGGTTGAGCGTCACAAATAATAGTGGCACTGCCCTTGCCGTCTAAGGGCATGACCTTGACGCGGTCGCGTCACAAATCGGACAAGACATCGAAGGGTGACCCATGGGTTTGAAGAGAGTTCTGCTGCCGTTCGCGTTGACCTCGGCGATTGCATTATCGCCGACGACTGGCATCGCAGCAGAGAAGAACACGTCAGCCAGTACCAGTCCCGCCCGTTCACGAATCAACATCGACAATTTCGCTCAGGTCAACGCGAACTACTTCCGCGGAGCCCAGCCCGACGGCCGCGACTACACAGACCTCGCTGCACTCGGCGTGAAAATGGTCATCGATCTTCAACGCGACTTCGATCCCGCCGAGCAGAAACTCGTCGAGGCCACGGGCATGAAATTCCAGCGCATTGGCATGTCCACGCGCGTTGCACCGACGAAGGAACAGCTCGCGTCATTCCTGAAGCTGGTGAACGATCCCGCGAATCAGCCGGTCTATGTGCACTGCGCTGGTGGCAGGCACCGCACTGGTGTCATGACTGCCGCCTATCGCATGACTCATGACAAATGGACAGCTGAGCAGGCCTTCAAGGAAATGAAGCATTTCAAGTTCGGCGCGGATTTCCTGCACCCGGAATTCAAGCAGTTCGTATACGCGTACCACGTCGAGCCGGAGAGCATCGCACCTGCTGTGCTTGCCACCGGAGTCATCGCCAGCGAACCCGATGCAGCGCGATAGCTCTAGCGTGGCGTCGATCTTGCTCTTCCACAGATAGAGGCAAAGGTCAGCCATGAACCGCTACTCAGCCGTGATCGTGTTGATGGTGCTCAGCACCGGATGCATGCGCACGAAAAAGCCGGAGGCTCAGCCGCAGCCACCGCCAGTGGCTGCGAAACCTGAAGCCGCGAAAGCGCCTCAGACTGCGAAGGCGGCGACGCCTCCCGCGAAGACGACATCCAAAGCAGCCCCGGCAACGACCACAGCGAAGGCTGCCTCAGTGAAGACGACATCGAAGGCCGCTGCGGCGACGCGCTCGGAGAGTTCCGCGAAGCCTGGGACTTCGGCGAAGACCGTTCCGCCTGCTGCGGCGAAACCGAAGCCGGCGGCACCACCGAAGCAGGCGGCCGCAGCGCCGACGCTCGATCTCGACGCACTCGAAGCGCGGCTCAAGCAGACCAAGGGAATCGGCCTGATGACAAAGCTCTCACTCAAGAATCAGGTCGACGATCTGCTCGGCGAGTTTCGCAAGCACTACTCGGGCAAGCCGCTGCCAACGATGGCCGAACTTCGCCGCTCGTACGACCTGCTGATGATGAAGGTCCTCTCTCTGCTGCAGGACAAAGATCAGCAGCTCGCGTCCGACATCCTGTCGTCGCGCGAACGCATCTGGGGATTGCTCGCGGATCCGAAATCGTTTGCCGCGCTCGATGCCGAATGAGGACTTCTATGACTACACGACTGATTGCACTTGCATCGTCATTCTTCGTCCTTGCCTGTCTCGCGACACCTGTCGCTGCCCAACAGGACAACGAGGCATTGAAGAAAGATTTGACCGCAGTCATCGCGCTTCAGGGACAGCCCTGCGGCGAGGTGGTCGCCGCGACGGTGCTCAAACAGAACGACTACGCCGCAACCTGCAAGGACGGGAACAAATATCACGTCTACGAAAACGACAAAGGTCGCGTGATCGTCGATAAGCAAAAGTAGAGACGCGCGGGCAGGTGCTACGCGCGCAAGTCGTAGCACAGCAACCGCGGTCCTGTGCCGCGGTTGATCTCGCGCGTGTTCTGCACCACGTACAGCAGCCCGCGGCTGAGGACGGGCAACGTCCACGACTCTCGCGCCTGAAACAACCAGGCGCGGGACACTTCCTTGTAGCCCTTCGGGGTCAGGTCGATCCACAGCAGGTGTCCGAGTTCACCGAGACAGAGATAACTGCCATCAACCGCAAGCAGCGATCCACGATAGGTACCGACGGTCGCTTGACGGCCACCGATAGTCTCGTTCCACTCCGGTATCTCGCGCCAGGCGACCTTCCCGGTTGCCACGTCCACGCACGCCAGCGAAGCATCGGGCTCATTGCGGCCGTCGAATCCGTACAGATATCCGTCTCGATAGATCGGCGTGTTGAAGTGCAGCCCAAACTCCTGCGTCGTCCACAGGACTTTGTGGGTGAAGTCCGGGTTGATCTGGAGCAGCGCGCCGCCGGTGCGATAGCTCGCGGAGATGAACACCTTGTTGTCGAACACGACGGGGCACGACGCGTTCACGGACTCGTAGCTGCGGCTGCGCCACGGAAACGAGAAGTCGACCTTGCCGTCCGCCGGATTGATCGACATCAAGCCACCGGTGGGCGGATCGGACTCGCCGCCGGCGAACACAAACACGCGTCGTTGCCCATCCACGACAGCGGGCACTGGTGACGCATAGCTCGGTCCCCACGCATTCCCGGCCCGCCACACTTCCTTGCCGGTCGCGGTGTCGAAGGCCGCCACACATGGGCCACCGGGTGCACCAACGTTGACGATGAGCAGCCGGCCTTCAACGAGTGGTGTGGACGCAGTGCCGAAAAAATCCTGCGGCACTTTGTAGTCGACGCGAAGGTCCCGCTTCCAGAGCACTTTGCCCGAGGCGAGATCCAGACAATGCAGCTTGCCCTCGGCGCCCATCGTGTGGACGCGGGTGCCATCGATGACCGGGCTCGCGCGTGGTCCGTTGTTGTAGCCGTAGCGATCTTCGAAGACCGTGCCGTATTTGAAATGCCAGCGGCTCGCACCCGTCAAAGCGTCGAGACACTCGACGATCTCCTCGTCGCCGACGCGATAGATGTACATGAGCCGATCGCCGGAGATCGCCGGCGATGAATAGCTGGTGCCTTTCGAAAATTCCCACACGAGTGTCGGTGGCAGTGAGCGAGTCAGCTTCGTCTCAGTGGACACCGCGTTGTGCGTCGGGCCGAGGAACGACGTCCAGTCATGGGTGACAGCACCCGCGGGCAAGGGCTTCGCTTTGCCGACGACTCGTGCCTGCGCCCACGTGACGCCGGCCAGGAGTGGTTGCGCGATGAGCGATTGGAGCAAAAGACGTCGCGAGAAGAGCACGGCGTGATTGTAATAGAGTCGTCTTCGTCGATGGACCCTGGCACTGCCGATCAGATCGCCGACGGCGTGAGCCGCCAGCTCGACCCGCGCTGGATCATGGTGCAGCGCGTGCACTTTGCCATCCTCCTCGTTATCCTGGCGGCAATCTCGTTCGTCGGCGTTCTCATGTTATGGGTGGCGAGCGGGATACTCGTGCTCGGATTGCTCCTCTTGCCGCTGTGGCTCATTGCGATCGGAGCGCTCGGCTGGCACCTGCACCGCTGGCCCGCCATCTCGTACCGCCACACGTCGTATCGCGTGGATGAGGCCGGGCTCGAGATCATGCGCGGCGTGTTCTGGCGGACGACCACCAACGTTCCGCGATCGCGAATCCAGCACACCGATGTCTCGCAAGGGCCGCTCGAGCGCCGCTACAGCCTCGGCACGCTGGTCGTCTACACGGCAGGCACGCAGCATTCCGAAGTGACGTTGTCCGGACTCGAGTTCACCATCGCGCAACGCATTCGCGCGCACTTGCTGCCGCGTGACCAGGGCGATGCCGTCTGATCATCGTCTGCACCCGTCATCGATTTTGTTCGCGCTGGCTGGCAGCCTGAGGGCATTTCTGTTTCCGGCCGTCGTGCTCATCCTGACCAGCGGCCGCTCGTCGCCGCAGCCGTCGGATCCTGGATGGGGACCCACGCGATGGATGAACCGGTGGATGCCCGGCGATTTCGAGATCGCCAACTGGCAGTTCTGGATACTGCTGTTTCTGATCCCCACGACGATCGCCGCGCTGGTTCGCTACTTTACGTTCCGTGTGCGCTATGAGGGTACGGAGCTCGTCATCAGCTCGGGCATCCTGTTTCGCAACGAGCGCCACGTGCCCTATGCGCGCATCCAGAACCTCGATGCGGTGCGAAACCTCGCCCACCGGCTGTTCGGCGTCGCCGAAGTGCGCGTCGAAACCGGCGGCGGCAAAGCGCCGGAGGCGACCATCAGCGTCCTGCACGAAACCGTCTTCGAAGAAATGCGACGACGGATCTTCGCGGGACGAGATCAGGTCATCGCCGAAGACCCGCAGGCATCGACTGCGAGCGAGGCGACGCCAGAGAGCGAAACCGGCCTCGGGCGCCGAAGCGCGCTGGCCGAAGGCAGTCGGACTCTTCTCTACCTGCCACTCCGTGAGCTACTGCTGAACGGCCTGCTCGAAAACCGCGGCATGGTGCTCGTCGCTGCTGCGTACGGCGTGCTGTGGGAAGCAGGGCTCTTTCGATCTGTATGGGAGCAGCTGACAAGCGGGGCTTACGCGCCTGGATTCCTGCGCGACACCATCGTAACCGTTGCCGCTGGCCGCCTGCCCTCGGCTGGACGCATCGCGATTCTGCTGGTGGGCGTTGTCGCCTTGCTGCTGCTGGTGCGACTGCTGTCCATGGCGTGGTCGTTCCTTCGGCTATACGAGTTCCGCCTGACTCGCGTCGGCGACGACCTGCGAACGGAATACGGTCTTCTCACACGTGTGACCACCACCGTTCCGCTGAAACGTGTGCAGTCATTGACCGTCAGAGAGTCGCCGCTGCAACGGTTGGTCACACGCATGTCCGTGCGTGTCGAAACGGCGGGCGGACACGACTCCAATCACAACAACCAATCCAAGCACGCGCGCGAGTGGCTGGCGCCGATTATTCGGCGATCCGCCGTTCCAGCACTGGTCAGAGAGGTGCTCCCTGGATTCGATCTCGACAGCGTCGCGTGGCAGCCGCTGCATCCGCGCGCATTTCGCCGCGCGATAAAGCCCGCGCTCCTTCTCGCGCTCATCGCCGCGGCGCCATTCGTGTTCTGGTTCGGTTGGATCGGTCTTTTTATCCTGGGGATCACTGTCCCCTCTCTCGTCACGATGGCGTGGTCACACGTCTACCGCACCCACTGGGCCCTTCGACAAGGCTCAGGGCAGGCCGCCGACGAAGATGCGCTGGTGTTCCGCAGTGGTTGGATGTGGCGACAGATCACGGTCGTGCCGGCAGCAAAGATCCAGGTCGTGGCCAGGATCGAGTCGCCGTTCGATCGGCGCGCCGCGATGGCGGGTGTTCGCGTGGACACCGCCGGTAGCATGTCCCCGGTCCACCGCATCAGCATCCCGTATCTCGCCCGCGAGACAGCAGCGATGCTCTATGAACGGCTCGCCGCACAGACCGCCCAGACCGCATTCCGTTGGTAGGGCCGGTCCTTCCGCCTTCGCCAAGGCTACGGCCGGACCGCCGTAGCTCGAAGAGCGGAGGCCGGTCGGACCGGCCCGCGAGTGCTCACTCACCCTAGGAGCCTGTCCGAGTAATGGCATGGGTCATTGCTCGGGCAGGCTCCTATACTCTCAGCGCTATGACACATGTGCGATGGATCGCGGCGCTCGCCGCAGCCGTGG
>DATCXH010000598.1:0-11219 GCA_036565925.1 Vicinamibacterales bacterium | reverse complement strand
CAGGAACGATCCGAAGCGCACGCGATCGCCATCGTTCAATCGTACGCGGGACGTCACCCGTTGTTCACCGACGAACGTCCCGTTCTTGCTCCCGAGATCCTCGATCCACGGGTCCTCATCGAAGCTGATACGCGCATGCCGGCGCGAGACGGTCGTGGACGGCAACT
Source organism: Vicinamibacterales bacterium (assembly GCA_036565925.1). Classification (GTDB taxonomy): domain Bacteria; phylum Acidobacteriota; class Vicinamibacteria; order Vicinamibacterales; family UBA2999; genus Gp6-AA40. The sequence continues at coordinate 11,052 of DATCXH010000598.1, read as the reverse complement.
CCACGACGTCGGCATCGCCTCGACCAAACACGTTGTCGCCGTCGAAGACCTGCAGCCGCTCACGATCCCAGATCAGCCATCCGCGCACACGACGATGGGTTGGCGCCGCCTGCGCTGGTTGGCTGTCGGCGATGAACGCATAGCCGAAGCCGTGTACCGTACGAATGAACTGAGGATCGTTCGAGTCGTCACCGATTACGCGACGGATTTCCGAGACCATGCTGTGCAGGGTGATCTCGGCGACGAAGGTGTCGGGCCACAAACGCGCGTGAATGTCGTCTTTGGACACCGCCTCCGGACGACGCTCGACGAGCATGGTCAGCAGATCGAATGCTTTTTTCGTCAGCTTGATCTCGCGGCCGGCCCGCGCCACGCGGCGCGCCGCCGCATCGAACGAGAGATCGCGGAACGTCAGAGGCATCGACGGAACTGTCAGTATCAACGATGCCGGATGAGGACGCAATGAGCGCTGCGCGTCGCCTCTCTGTCATTGGCAGTGATCACCCTCGTCTCGTGTGCCGTGACTCCCACATCTGTGCACGCCGCGGACGATCCCGCACCCAACGTCGAGCTCGTAGGACCAAAAGGACAAGTCAACTGCTCGCTGACTTCCGCGGCAAGATCGTGATGTTGAAAATCTGACAAGCTGGTGCCCCGACTGCAAAGTGTTCGGCGTGCGTGGCGTACCGGCGTCATATCTCGTCGATGCCCGTGGCATGATCCGCTTTGCTCACGAAGGTTGGGACGAAACGGCGGACGCGGCCTATCGCCGTGAGATCATGAGCCTGCTATCTGAATGGAGAGACGCCCCGAACCCGAATTGATGGACGACGAGCAGCAATCCATTGCCTACGCGCAGGCGGATTTCAGCACGTCGAACCAGCTCTACGTCGACAGCCTCATCCGCGACTTTCCCACTCATCTCAACGCTGTCGTCGACATCGGCTGCGGCCCTGCTGACGTCGTCATCCGGCTGGCCAAAGCCGCGCCGCACGCACGCATCACTGCGCTCGACGGGTCGGGACCGATGATCGCGCTGGGACGGTCCGCTGCGCGTACCGCAGGTGTTGACGATCGAGTTACGCTGCTCCACGCGCGCATCCCTGGTCCACCGCCCGCGTCCCAGTCGTTCGATGCGGTGCTCTCGAAGGACCTGCTCCACCACCTGCCGGATCCGGGCGTGTTGTGGAAGGAAGCGAAACGCCTCGGTCGTCCAGGCGCTGCGGTGTACGTGATGGATCTGGTGAGACCAGACAGTGAAGAGACCGCGCGCGCGATGGTCAAGGAGGGCGCCGGCAGCGAGCATCCCATTCTGCAGCACGACTTCTATCAGTCGCTGCTCGCCGCGTTCACGATGGACGAAGTACGCGCGCAGGTAGCAGCCGCAGGACTGGATCTGACGGTCGCTCCAATCGGTGTCCGTCACATGTTGATCAAAGGGACGCTTCGCTGAGTTTCGCCAGTTCCGTGGGCCTTTGGAACCTCATGAACCCACGAAACCATCAGCGCGCGCGGGTTCGTTCTTCTGCGCGATGGCCTGACAGGATATTGGACATTCCGTAGTTGCCTTCGTGGCAGGCGACTTCGTAGAGCGGGCCGTTGGTTCGGTCCATCGAGATCTCCACCGTCCACGGCTTCACGAACACCGTGGGGTCTTCAACGGTGGCCTGATAGGTCAGCGTGTTCGCGTCGGTGCGCGTGAAACGTTCGACGACTCGCAGATTCTCGTCGCTCAAGCCGTTCAGGTATCCGACGCCGAAGCGGCTCTTCTCGTTGAACTTCAGATTGCGCGTGTCCACGACGAGGGTGTTGCCCTCGAAGTGGCCGCGTGAATCGCCGATCCACTGCTGAACCCGAGGCGACAGATGCGGGCGCGCATCGAGCGGGATCACGCGTGCATCGTGGTTCATCTCGACAAGGATCGTCACATAGCCAGGACTCTGAACAATCCGGTAGTTGTTGTTGTACGGCTCGGGCAGCATCGGTACGGTGGCACCGAACAGGATGCACCGCTCGGTGAGCCAGCGATCCTCGGGACGATCGGCCGGGCTGACGGCTTCGTGCTTCGTCCGCGCGTCGACCTTTTGCTGCGCGTCGGGCGTAAGCGCCGGGATTCGTCCATCCGGCGGGTCGATGATGAGCGACGTACGGCGGCTCTTCACACCCCGCGTGCCGCGTTCGAAGAACGCGTCGTTGTAGGCCCCGACGTCACCAGCGCGCAGCGGTCGATCGGCGTTGGTCGCTTGAACGCGCTGCTTCTCCCAGGCTGCGGCCTCGTCGGCGGTGAAGAACGCTTTGGTCCCAAGCTCCGGCGCGCGCTGCAGCGTCGTCAATGTTGCGTTGGTCCAGATGCCTTCGAGATCGGGATCACCCCAGGGCAAACGTGTCGTCGTTTGAGCGCGCGCAGATGTGAGCACGATTACGGCGAGACATGCCGAGACGAGCGTGGTTTTCATTTGGAACCCGCCAAACCGGAGGCAGTCTATCCCGCCTGCCGCCGTCGCTCAACACCAGCGTACGTGCGATCGCCGATGCGCCGCCGCGGTCCCGCCTGACCAGCGTGCTCGATCTCGACGTTCATCTCCGCGCCAATCAAGATCACCAAGCCCGACATGTAGAACCAGAGCAGCAGGATCATCACCGCGCCGATCAAGCCGTAGGTTTCGGTGTAGGCGCCCCAGTTCGCAACGTAATACTTGAAGCCCAACGATGCCAGCAACCACAGCGTCGTCGCGACCACGGAGCCCGGTGTCAGCCATACCCACTCCTGCCGCACGTCAGGGGCGAAGTGGTAGATGAACGCGATCGCGACCGACACCATCGCGAAGATGACCGGCCACTGCAGGATTTTCCAGGTCCATTCAAAAGCCGGCCCGAGCCCGAAGACGTCGGCCAGCCTGGTCGCCAGCGTCGGGCCGGTCAGGATCAACGCGAATGACACCATGATGAAGATCGACACGGCGACGGTCAGCGCGATCGCCATCAGCCGGACCTTCCACCACGGGCGGCTTTCTTCGATGCCATAGGCGTGATTCAACGTATCGATGATCGCCGTCATCGCCGCCGACGAACTCGAAATTGCGAGCAGCACACCGAGGCTCAGCAGCCCGCCGCTCTTCTGGTCCGAGATCTTGACGATTTGATCGGTGATGATCTGCAGTGCCTCCGGCGGCAGAAAGCCGCCAAAGGTGTGGAACATGTCGTCAATCAGGGTGCTGATTGGAAAATAGCTGGCCAGGGCGACGAGAAACAGCAGCGTCGGGAAGAGCGCGAAGAAGAAATAGTAGGCCAGCTGCGCGGCCATCGACAGGCAGTTGTCCTTCCAGAAGGACTCGTACACGGTGCGACTGATGATCTGCCGCCACGAGATGTCCACGCCGAGGCGGCGCAACAGCCTGGCCATCTCGCATCAGAACGCCTGTCCGATGCTGAAGTAGAAGCGCTGCCGCCTCTCGCCCGGACGAGGATCGAGGACAAAGCCGTAGTCGCCACGGAGCAGGAACCACGGGGTACGCACGCGCAGGCCGACGCCAGCCGATTCACGAAGGTCGAATGTGATGTCGCTGATCAGCGGATAGACGTTCCCGATGTCAGTGAAAATCACGCCGTCGAAGCGGCCGAAGAGCGGGGCACGGAGCTCGTTGTTGAACACGATCAGGGCATTGCCACCGTTCGGAATGCGATCGGGTCCGATCGGGCCGACCGCGTTCTGGGCAAACCCTCGCATGGAGACGCTGCCACCGGCGAAAAACCGCTCGGTCATCGGCACTTCTCCGCCGATGCCTTTCGCCAACCCGACTCGCACACCGGTCGCGAACACGAGACGAGGACGGAGGTACTCGTTGGTAAGCGGCTTCCGCTGCGGCGGTCGCAGCGCGAAGTAGCGGAAGTACTGCCCGAAGTACTTCATGTACGCCAGATCGGACCCCAGCCATCGTGGGGAGAACGCGACCGCATGCGAGACAAACTGTCCGCGCGTCGCATCGAGCGGTTCGTCACGCGTCTCGCGCGTCAGCGTCGTGGTCAGCGGCGACACGGTGTGCGGATCGCCAATGAGCGTCCCATTGACCGGCTCGAGCGTGCGCGCGCGTTCCCACCGATAGCCCCAGCTCCACACATACGAGTCGGACAGCGTGATTTGCTCCTCGATCGAGGCACCCTTCCGCGCGGCGTTGAAGGCCCGCGTTATTTCGCTCGGTGTGCTGAGGTCCTCTCGGAAATAGATCGCACCGGTGGTCTTGAACGGCAGATACCTCAACGCCGGCTGATTGATGTAGCCGCGGAAGTCATGCAGCTGCCGGTCGTAGCGCGATTGCAGTCCGATCACACGTGCGCCGCCGAGGAAGTTGTGCTGCGAAATGTCGAAGATACCGCCCACGCCCCGCTCGGTGTCGTACGACGCGCCATAACGGACCTGGAGTGGCTGCACCTCGCGAACGATGACGTTGATCGGAACCGGCTTTTGACCGTTGGGCGCCTGGGATGCGTCGGCCGATTGGGACGAGGTGTCAGCCTGGGTGATCTGATCACTGCTCTGTGGACCGGCGATATCGTTGTCAGCGACACTCGCCTGACGGTTCTCTTCACGACCGCCACGATTGCCCTGATTGATCTGCACCGACGAGAACGCGCCGATGTCATACAGGTTGCGACGCGACCTGGCGAGCGCCGACAGATCAAGCGGTTCACCGGGCTGCAGCTCGATCTGATTCCGCACGACGCCCTCGTCGAGTCGCTGGGTGCCGCGGACCTGAATCGGCCCGACGATGCTCTGCGGTCCCTCGTTGATCGTAAAGGTGATATCCACCACCCCGGCGCCTCTGTCGAGCACCAGCGAATAATCCGAGCGCACGTCGTTGTAACCGAGCGGCCAATAGAGCGTGCGTATCTTGTCGAGTGCGTTTTCGGCGCCGACCGGCAGGAACGGCTCCCCCTCCTTGACCGGCAACTGCTGCAGAAGTGCCTCGGTGCCCCAGACCTTGTTGCCACGAATGGTGACATGGCGCGCCGTGAACCTGGCACCCTCGCGCACCGGCATCACGACGTGCGCGGCGGATCCCTGGAACTCGATGGTGGGCTCGTCGATCTCCACGGCGAGAAAGCCCTGATCGCGGTAGTAACGCTGCAGGAGCTCGGTCACCACGAGCGGATCGGTGAAGAGCTGCCGTTCGAGATTCTGCTGATTGATGATCTTGATGAGATCGTCTGGATCGACTCCCGACACGCCCTGGAACCTCACGAGCACCTTGTCGTAGTGAGGCCCGGTCTCAATGGTGTAGACGACCTGCCGGTGGGTGGCCGAGTCGTTCGTGACCGCGTAGTCGATCTTTGGCTGTAAATAGCCATCGGTCATGAGCCACTCGCGCAGCTTTTTCGCACCCGCGTCGAGGCGCTGTTTGTCGAAGACACCGCGCTGCCACTGCATGTGTACTTCGTCGCGGACCGATTGCGGCGGGGCCGCGCCATCGAAGCGAATATCCACCTTCGGCCCACGCCGGACGTGCAGAGTCAGGGACGCATCGTTGCCTTCGATCATCCGCTCGAGGCGGATACGCGACTGCAAAAATCCCTGCTTCATCAGCGCCTCCTCGACCTCTTTCGTCTCGTCGCGAATGACGAAGAAGTCGTAGGGGTGCCCTTCCTTGATATCGAACTCCTCGCGCACTTCGGGATCGTCTTGTCCGGTTTCCTCCGAGATCACCACGACTTTGGCGACCTCGGGGCGCTGCTGTCGCGTCTGCCGCCGCGGCGACGCCTGGCCGCCAAAGCGAACATCGTGCTGGAAATCGAAGCGAAAGGTGGCATCGCTCTGGCGGACGCCACGGGCGCGGAAGCGGCGCGACACGTCGTATTCCGCGACCCAGATCTGATCGTTGCTGTCAGTGAGGTTAGTCGAGTACACCAGCTTCAGTTGATCGGTGAGATCCTGCCCGAGGGTCAGTCGCGCACTCGGGTCCGTCTCGTTGGCGATGACGGCCGGCTCGATGCGAACTTCGCTCAATCCGGTGGCCTGACGCAGCCCCCGGCCGAGTGTCGATCCGACCCGGCCGGCCATATACGAGAGCACTTGCTCGCGCGCCACCTCGTATTCTTCACCGCGCATCTCGTCGAGCGTGCGGCCGGTGACGAGCATGGCCATGATGTCCGGCTCCGGCAACGTCGGATCCGAGGTCATCGTCGTCTGCGTATCGCCGGGCGTGCCGGTCACAGCGATGGTGATGTCGTAGTTGTTGACCGTGGTATTGAGCTGCAGATCGAACGACGGGAAGATGCGGCGTTCGTCGACGAACTGAATGATGCCGCGCTCCACCTCGTAGCGACGCTCGTTCAGTCTGATTTCGCCGCCTTCGAGCAGCGTCAATTGTCCGAGGAGACCGGGCTCGTACGGCGTGCCGACGAGGCGTAGGCGAGTGCGCGTTTCAGCACGGGCGAGATTGTTGTCCACCAGGATGGGCATCGCGGTGTTGACGTTGACGTCGAACTTGATCCGCTCGAGGAACGGATTGCGTTCCTCGGTGAGATCGAGCTTGTGCCGCGCGGTCATTGCAGCCAGCAGGCCGGTGTCGAAGTTGATGTCGCCGGTGAGGCCGCCTTCCGTGATCGTCACCCGTCCGCTGAGGACGAAGTCGTCTTCCTGCTTGTTGAGGCGAAGCTCCGAGTCGCTGAGGCTGCGCAGATCGAGCGGAGCATCGTAGGCGAAGTCCTTCGTCGTCATGCGCACGTCGACGTCGGCAATGCCGCCTTCGCCGAGCGTGAGCGTGCCCGAACCTTCGAGTGTGCCGCCGTTGACGTCGCCCTTGAGGCTGGCCAGCGTAATCAGTTTGCCGTCGAGCGAGATGTCGGCGTTGATGTTCTCGGCAGCGACGTTCGGTTGGTCACTCACCGCGTTGCCATTTCGGAGTGTCACCTTACCCGCGAGGTCGGGGTCCTGTACGGTTCCCCGCGCCTGCAACTGCACCGTGGTCTCGCCCTCGGCACGCACCCGATCGGTGATCAGCGAGATGGCACCGGCGTTGAGCATGCCGTCGACGTTCACATCGAGTGCGCGATCGCCGGTCAGGCCGACTGTGCCCTTCGCCGCGATGGTGCCTGCCGATCCAGTCAGCTCGAGACTCTGGATGGTGGCAGCACCCGAAGCGATGGCGATCGTCGAAGCCTGCTTCTGCCCTAGCTCGAGCCCTCTGAACAGAACCGACAACTCGGGGAATGAAATGGTTCCATTAAGGGCGGAGAGATCGGGACGCGCGGCAGTCACCTCGGCTTGGAGGCTGATGGTGCCGCTGAGCGCTTGAGGTGCGCCGGGGATCGCCGCCGGGTTGAGCCCCCGGACGGCGGCCTTCAATGTCGACGGCCCGCTCATGCGGGGGATCTCCACCGGCAACGGCGGCACCGCTTCGAGCGGCACGACGCCGCTCGCTTCAAATGTGGCCGCGCCCCAGTTGCCGGTGAGGTTCTCGATGGTCGCAGCGCCCTCAGCAACCTTGACCTGCATCTGCACGTTCGAGAACCCCGGCTCGAGATACCGGGACAGAATCAGCCCGTTGTTCACGGTCAGCGCGAGATCGGGATCGAGCGCCTTCAGCGTGCCTTTCAGCGTTCCGGTCAACGTCAGCTCGCCGTCCCCGGCGACCGGAGTATCAGGCGGAAGGAATTGCGTCAGCGTTCCGATGTTGCCGTGGAGATCGACTGCCAGTTCACCCTCGCCGGCGCGATCGGTCAGCGGCAGCTCACCTTTCACCGTGAGCGTCGAGCCGCTCGCATCGACCTCGAGGCCGTCGATCGCCAGGCGCTCATTCGCGTACTGCAACGGCGCCGAACTCATAATCGTGATCGGTCGCCCGTTCCAGGCGCCCATGAACGACTCGATCGTCGCTGTGGCCATCCCTTTCTCAGGCGCGACGAGATCGCCAGACGCTTCAACCGTCGCCCGCAGCTGTCCTTCGTAGGTCCCATTGGCCGGCAGACCGGGTAGGGTGGCGATGTCGAGATTCTCCGCGCGCACGGTGAGCTTGCTCGGCCACGGTCTGGCGAGCGCGACGATCGCGTCGGCATTCAGGTTGTAACGTTCCGCGGTCGCTTTGATCGTCGCCGACTTGTCCTCGGCGACGGCGTTCACGACGACGCGCCCCACCTGTTCGATCTCGGCCGCGTCACCGCTCGCCGCAGGTCGCTCGATCTCGAGTCCGTCGAGCGTGACATCGGCGGTGCCTGCCGGTGCATCAACACTGCCCATACCCTCGGCCGCGAGCTGCACAGCACCGCGAAGCGTCTGACCGCCTGGCAGTTGCAGCCCCAGGAGCTTCACGTGTTCGGAATTCAGATCTGCGGTGTACGTCCGGCGATCGAGGTGATAGCTGCCGGTTCCGGTAATGAGACCGGGCATGTCGGGCTGCGGCTTTTCGATCGTGAAGCGTGAGACCTGCACCTCACGCCCGGTCAGGTTCACGTCGGCGTTGAGCGCTCCGAATTCCTCGCCGTAGGCCACCAGCTTCGTGCCCTGCACGGCGAGCATCGCCTGTGGACGGTCCGTCGTTCCTCCGACCGTACCCATCGCCGACAGAACGCCGGACGCCGGCACGTCAGGCTGGTTGGCGACCTTCAACAACCACGGCACGCCGACTTGGTTGGCGTTCAGGTTCAACGACAGACGGCGCTCGCCGTCCAACCCGATGCGGCCGTCCACGTGTGCTTTGGCCTCTTCCCACGTCACCTCGGCGCGTTGCACGTTCAGCGCCGTCGGCGTGTAGGCGAGATCGGCCGCAAGCGCGACACCCGTCGCACCACCAATGGTGAGCGCTGGTGCGTTCACGGTGGCCGCGGCATTCGGCTGGTTTAACGTCCCCGACAAACGCGTGTCCACCGCCAGACCACCGGCGATCGGCGTCGGCATCAACGACCCTCGCGCGCGTCCGAGAAATGCCTCGAGTGATGAGTTGACGCGACTGACATCCGACGCACGAGCGGTAAGCTGACCCGTCAGCTGTCGATCTTCGCTGAGGCCGACGCGACCGGACACCTGCGCGCCGGCCGCGTTCACCTGCACCAGTTGCGCATCGATACGTCCGTCGGCCGCTCGCGCAATTACGCGTCCGCCGACCGGCATCGTCGATCGCGCGACCCGCTCCGTGGTCGGCGTCAGCGTCGCATCAGCATCGCCGGTCGCCTGGCGATACTCGAGCCCTGGCCACTCCGCCCGGACCTTACCCGACACCCGCGAGGCGACGGTGTAGGGCAGCCCGAGCGTGCGCATCACCCATTCAGCATCGACGCTGTTGATGTCGGCCTGCACGTGTGAGCGATTCGCGTTATCGAGCGCGACGATGCCGTTGCCCGTGATGTCGCCCCATTCGCCCCGCACGGTGAGCGATGAGATGTTGGCCTGGCGCTGCCTCTGGTCGTAAACGCCATCCGCGAGCTCGGCGCGCGAGCCCGCGCTATCGACATCGAGTTTGGTGACCTTGACCTCGTTGTCGTCCCATTCGATTTCGCCGAGCAGTCGATCGATCGGCGTGGTCCGATCCTTCACGCGGACTCGACCCATTCCAGCGGTGAGCATCACGTGCTGGCGGTCGGTGAGCCGGTCGCCGCTCACGTCGGCCAGCGATACCGGCAGTTCCGCATCGATCTGCTGCGCGCGATTCTCGTAGCGCAGGCGCACGTTCGACACCTTCAGCCCGGAGATCAAGTAGTTGAGCGGCTCAGTGGGCTTGTTGGGATCGGTCAGCGGACGCGGCAGGTTGTCGCGGCCCTGCTCGTCCACGAAGTAGTGGACGTCCACACCCTCGACGTTGCCAGACTCGACGACATAGCGCCCACGCAGCAGGTCCGGCAGGCTGAGATTGAGCTGCGCTCGCGCGATCGTCGCGAACACCGGTGCGTCGGCATATTCGCTTGACCGGACGCGGATGTTCTTGAGATCGAGCGACGCCTTCAGCAGGTTGTAGTTGAGCTCGTCAGCTTGAAACTCGATGTGCTTCTGCGCCAGAAGCGCGGTGACCTTGTTAACGGCATAGCGCCGAACCGGCCGGGTGTGAATCGTGAAGAACAGGATGACGACGACGAGGCACAGGGCGACGAACGCGATTGTGAGGCGGCGAAGCGTTCGCCGATAAGCTCGTGCCACGGCGTGCTTCGCGGTGCAATAGGCGCTCCAAGGCCTCGACATAGCGCGGGCCCGATACGGCCGTGGTGCGGAAATACGATGTGTACGGGAATTGCAAAGCGGCAAGCGTGCCCACGCAGGATCCTCTGCTCGATTTCAATTCGGAAGTGACGCTCGTGTACACGGACCCCATCCCCGCACCCACATCCTGGCCCGTTGCGGCGCCGCCAATCCACGCTATCGACACGACTTCGCGCGTCGTTTCCTTCGTCCTGGGGTTTGCGCTGGCCAGTGTGATTGCCTGGGTGGGAAGCATCTCTGGCGACGAAGTTGCCGCGACCGGTAACAGCGCGCCGGTGGCATCTCACAGCGCGCCAGTGGCATCGGTGGGAACACCTGTGGTCGCGGCCGACATACATGAGAAAAAGCCCGCCACCATCAGGGACCCAGAGCCGACTGGGACCCGAGCTGTCGCGGCTTCGAGCACAGCATCAGCATCGGGGTCGGCACCGCGATTGATTGCCGTAGCCGCTCCTGCAGCGGTCGCCCCGCCGACACCGGTCGCTCCAGCGAAAACAGCCGAGGCGGCACCGGCGCCACCCATCGCCACAGCCGCACGAACGTCGCGGCAGACAACAAACGGGTATCGAGGCGGACTCTCGTTGACCTCGAGCCCTGCGGGAGCACAGGTGGTACTCAACGGAAAGGTCGTTGGCGAGACGCCTGTGGTCTTGAACGATCTGCCGGTCGGCTCGCGCGCGATCGTCGTCCGACGCGACGGGTATTCGCCGTGGTCGGCGAGTGTCCGTGTGGTCGCCAATCAACGCACGGCCGTGCGCGCCAACCTCATTCCGCAGAGCGGCAGCTAGACCGCTTCGCCGCCGGCTTCGAACGCGCGAATAGCTGGAGCGCCAGCTTTGCTGGCGCGCCAGATTTGGCCGTTAACATGG
>DATCXH010000041.1:0-11834 GCA_036565925.1 Vicinamibacterales bacterium | reverse complement strand
CGGGTCCCGCGTTCTGGTTGTTCCCGCCGCCGTTTGTTCACAACGTCATCCTGCCGATGCTCGGCGTGATTGGCGCGGTGTAGATGTAGTGTCCGGCTTTAGCCGGACCAGAAGTGTCCGGCTTCAGGACCAGAAGTGTCCGGCTTTAGCGAGACCAGAACGCGGACCCGGAGCGAGTCATGACAATCAATCTGACGATGCTGCTGCAAGTCGCCGGTGTGATGCACCTCGGGCTCATGAGCGCCGGCCTGCTGATGCCAAAGGTCGTAAACATGCGCGCGCATCTTGCCGGAATGCCCGCGTTCATTCGGCAATTGTTCTGGGTTTATTACTCGTTCATCGCGCTGTGTCTGGTCGGCTTCAGCGTGATCACGATCGTTTTCGCGGAGACATTGGCGTCTGGCAGCATGCTGGCTCGAGCGCTGTGCGTCTTCCTTGCGGTGTTCTGGACCATGCGGCTGCTCGTCGCGACGTTTATCTTCGACATGCGGCCTTACCTGACGAGTACCGCTCGTCGCATCGGCTATCACGCCCTGGACGTCGCCTTCCTCTATTTGCCAGTGGTGTACGGCCTGGCGGCGAGCCGGCCCTAACGTCCAGCTACACCTGCACGAGGTTGCATCGCCCGCGCCGATCGCGGATAGATCTGGGAACCTCCCTCCGGGACGCGTCACGTCGACGCGGCTCGACAATCCCGTACGAGGTGTCTATGGCACGACTGAAATCCCTGTCGATCGTAGTGACGTTGGTGCTCGCGGGGGCGCTGACCATCTCTCTAACCGCCCAGGGCGGGCCCTTCAGAGGTCACGCTGACTTGAGCGGATATCAGGAGAACCCGACGCTATCAACTCCAGCCCGTGGCGAAATCGACGTTGACATCAGCAGGGACGGACAGTCCCTGGACTACACCCTGACGTACAGCGGGATCAACACGAACGTCCTGTTCGCCCACATCCATATCGGAAGACCGGCGATCAACGGCAGCGTCATGGTCTTTCTCTGCACGAACGGCGCGCCGCCCGCCGGTGTGCCGACGCCGCCGCCATGTCCTCAAAACGGCGGAACCGTGACGGGCACGCTGACCGGCGCGAACGTGCTCGCATCGACGAACCCCGCGCAGGGAATAGCTGCCGGCGAGTTTGCCGAGGTCGTGCAGGCGTTGCGCGCGGAAGCTGCCTACGCGAACGTGCACAGTGCCACGTTCCCTGGAGGCGAAATACGCGGACAGGTCGTCTTCAACAACGGGAATTCGCAAGGAAACCAGAACTAGCGCGCGTTGACGTGTCAGGCGGGTCTTGCCTCTGAGACCCGCCCGACAATGTAGAATCCTCAGTCCGCGCCCTGATGCGCGGCCCAATCCGCGCGAAGGCACAATGCTCAAGGCCGACTGCAGAACGTCAGGACCTTGCGTAATGAGCATGCGGCATTCGGCATTGGGCATTGACGATGAGGACCGATGCGCAAGATCGACGTATTTACCCACATCTCCCCACCAGGATATTCGGAAGGCGTTGAACGGCTTGCCGGCAACCTGAAGGACATCGGCAAACGCAGCCGGGGCGTGCCGATGCTGCATGATCTCGACATCCGCTTCCGCGTGATGGACATGTTCCCGGAGTATCAGCAGGTGCTGTCGCTGCCGACGCCGCCGATTGAGCTGTTCGCACAACCCAAGGAAGGCATCGAGCTCGCACGGATTGCCAACGACTCCATGGCCGAGCTCGTGCACAAGCACCCGTATCGCTTCGTCGGGTTCGCAGCGGCCTTGCCGATGAACGATCCTGAAGCATCGGTGAAAGAGGCGCAGCGCGCCGTCACCGACCTTGGCGCGAAGGGCATTCAGATCCATTCAAACGTTCTCGGCAAGCCACTCGTCGCAGCCGAGTTTCTGCCGTTGTTCGAAACGATGGTGGGATACGATTTGCCGATCTGGCTGCACCCGTATCGTGGTGCCAACTTCCCGGACTATCTGACGGAGCAGTCGTCGGAGTACGAGATCTGGTGGACGTTTGGATGGCCGTACGACACCAGCGCAGCGATGGCGCGGATGGTCTTCGCGGGCCTGTTCGACAAGTGGCCGACGCTGAAGGTGATTGCGCATCACATGGGCGCGATGGTGCCGTACTTCGCCGGACGCGTCGGTCCGGGCTGGGATCAGCTCGGGGCTCGCACGTCCGACCGTGATTTGTCGCTGGTGCTGAAAGGGCTCAAGAAGCGGCCGATCGACTACTTCAAGATGTTCTACGCCGACACGGCGCTGTTTGGCGCGTTCGATGCGACCGTGTGCGGGTTGAACTTCTACGGCGTGCCGAAGGTGCTCTTTGCCTCTGATGCGCCGTTCGATCCGGAGAAGGGCCCGATGTATATCCGCGAGACGATCGCGATCGTCGACAAGCTGCCGGTCTCAGACGAAGAGCGCGAGCGGATCTACTGGAAGAACGCGGCCGAGTTGTTGAAGGTGAACTAGTGATTGTGTAGTCCTTGGTTCTTGGTACTTAGTGCATGGTCCGTCCCTGGTCCCTCGTCCCTGGTCCTCTGCGGAGCAAGGACCCTGGACTAAGAACGGACCAAGGACCAAGAACCGAGCACCAAGGACCAGAGTCCTGGGTAGGAGGACACGGTGATCATCGACTCTCACGGGCACGTCACGGCACCCGACAGCTTGTATGTCTACAAAGCGCAGATCCTCGCCCACCGCGGCGCGCACGGGCGTGGCGGCAATCTTGCCAATGACGAGGACGTTCGCAACGCGCTCAACTCGCCAGTCTTTGGCGGCAGCTCCCATCTCGATCAGCTGAAAGAGGTCGGCACCGACATGCAGCTGGTGTCGCCGCGGCCGTATCAGATGATGACCAGCGAATCGCCCAAGCTGGTGCAGTGGTTCGTCGAAGAGACGAATAACATCATCGCCAAGCAGGTCCAGCTGTACCCGAATACGTTTCGCGGTGTCTGCGGCCTTCCGCTCACGCCTGGCGTCAGTCCGAAGGCCATCGTTCCGTATCTCGAGAAGTGCATCAAGGAGCAGGGATTTGTTGGCTGCCTGTTGAACCCCGACCCGGGTGAATGCAGCGGCGTAGAGACGCCGCCGCTAGGCGACCGTTTCTGGTATCCGCTCTACGAGAAGATGGTCGAGCTGGACATTCCGGGCCACATCCACTCGACCGGCTGCCGGTCCGAACGCCTGCCATATTCGTTGCACTTCATCAACGAAGAGAGCGTCGCCGTCGTATCCCTGTTGTCGTCGAACGTGTTCAAGGATTTCCCGACGCTGAAGATCCTCGTGTCGCACGGCGGCGGCGCGATCCCGTATCAATTCGCACGATTCGAGGCGGGCTCGTTGCGGCGGCCGGGCGCGATGCGCTTCTCGGAAGCGATGCGGTACCTCTACTACGACACGGTGCTCTACTCGAAGGATGCGCTCGAATTGCTGTTCAAGACCGTTGGCGTCGATCGCTGTCTGTTTGGAACCGAGCGGCCCGGTGTCGGCACCGTCAAAGATCCGCGGACCGGCCGCTGGCTTGACGAGACGCGATTCACGATTGAAGCCATCGACTGGCTGACCGCGGAAGACAAGAAGAAGATCTTCGAGGACAACGCCAAGAAGCTGTTCAACCTGAAGGTGCCTGTGGAGACCGCTGTATGAGCCGACGACACGTGCTGCTGACGGTTGTTGCCATCGTCGCCGCGATGGCGGCGTGGCTGCCCGTCGACGATGCTCGGGGCGTCCTGAGCGTAGTCGAACCGGTGCAGGCGCAGAACCTGCAAAAGGTCACCATCAATTACCCCACGCGGAGCGGCGCCTCATGGCCGCTCTATATCGCCAAGGAAGGCGGCTACTACGCGAAGCAGGGCCTCGATGTGGACCTGCAGTTCGGCGTACATCCGGCCGGCGTGGCGATGTTGACGAGCGGCCAGGCGGTCATGGTCAATCACTCGCTCGAGCAGGGGATGGTTGCCAGCACACGCGATGGCTCGTTTGCACTGATGGGGAGCTCATCGAACCGAGGTCTGTTCGCGCTCATCGCGCAGAAAGAGTTCTCGAATCCGAAACAGCTCAAAGGCAAACGCATCGCCGTCGGGCAGATCGGCGACGCACCGTATAACTACACGGTCGCACTGCTCGGCACCTACGGACTCGGCGTCCGCGACGTGCAGTGGGTGCCGGTCGGCACCGACGTCACCGGCCGCGCTGCGGCGCTGCAGACGAACCGCGCCGATGCCACGCTGCTCACCGCGCCGAACTATTTCCGTCTCGAAGAAGCCGGCTACAAGAACCTGGCGAATCTCGCCGAGCACGAAGTCTACGCCGCGACGACGTACATGTTTGCGAAGAGCGCGATCACGGCGAATCCGAAATTGCCGGAGCAGATCATCAAGGCCCACGCCGAGGCCATCAAGCGCTTCTACGACGACAAGCCGTTCGCGGTGAAGACCTACATCGCGTTCGACAAGCAGCCGGAAGCTGACGTCGCGCGCATCTACGACCTTTATGCCAAGGGCAACATCTTCGACCGCGTGCCGTACGTCATGGACGCGGCCGTGAAGGCGATCGTCGCTCAGCAGGTTGATCCACGCCTGGCAGGCGATCTCAAGGCGTACGACTTTCACAAGGTGATCGATAACGGCACCGTCTCGCGTCTCGTGAAGGAAGGATATTTCCAGTCGCTCTTCGGCCCCGGTATCAAGGCCGAGGAGTCGCGCAAGGCTTCGCAGGCCTATAAGTAGGTCCGCCGAAGGCCGGAGACTACGCCGACTACATGCACAAGCTGGAGATCGACGGTCTCACCAAGCGCTACTACGTCGAGCGCGACGGCCGTCAGGTGCTGGCGCTTTCCGACGTGTCCCTGTCCGTTGCCGACGGCGAGTTCATGGCCATCGTCGGACCGAGCGGCTGCGGCAAGACGACGCTGCTGAATATCGTCGCCGGTCTTCTGCGTTACGACGCGGGACGCGTGATCATCGACGGCACACAAGTCGATGGGCCTGGCGTCGACCGCGCCGTGGTCTTTCAGCAGGCGAGCCTGTTGCCGTGGCGGACCGTCGCTGGGAACGTGCGCTACGGCATGGAGCTGCAAGGGCGTTTCGATCGCGCGACGCTGGAGAAGCGCACCGAGCAGTTCACGCAGATGGTTGGTCTGCACGGATTCGAGCGCCACTACCCATCGGAGTTGTCTGGCGGCATGCAGCAGCGCGTCAACCTGGCTCGCGCGCTCGCTGCCGATCCGGTCGTTCTGCTGATGGACGAACCGTTCGCCGCTCTCGACGCACAGACGCGCGAGTACATGCAAGCCGAGTTGCTGAAGATCTGGAGCGAGGCTCGCAAGACTGTCCTGTTCATCACGCATCAGATCAATGAAGCCGTGTTTCTCGCCGATCGCGTCGCGGTGATGAGCGCGCGGCCCGGTCGCGTGAAGGGCGTGATCGACGTTCCCTTCGAGCGTCCGCGCACGTTGCGGCTCAAACGCGATACGCGTTTCCTCGAAGTCGAAGAAACGATCTGGCAGATGGTCGAAGAAGCGCCGGATCGGATCGGTATGTCGTCGCGCGACGGCGCGAAGGCGGCAAGCTAGTGAGCGCGACCAGCGAGATACGCCCGTCCCAGGGGACCGGCCCTCCGGAGGCCGAGCTGAGCGAGAAGCCGCGCCGGAGTTTCTACGAGCGGCACGAAGCCGCCATCCTTGGCGGCATCGCGCTCGTCCTGGCGTTGGCCGCGTGGCAGGCGTTCTGGTCGGCGGGCAAGATCTCGCCGTTGTTCTTCACCGGTCCGTCGCAGGTGGCGTATCGCTTCGTCGAGGAGTGGACGAAGGGACGTCTCAAGCAGGACATGATTTACAGCGGGACCAACTTCGTCATCGGCGTCGGTCTTGCGATCGCGGTGGGAGTGGTTCTCGGGGTCATCATCGGCTGGTATCGCCGGATCGCGATGATCGTGAACCCGTTTGTCACCGCGTTGTACTCCACGCCGCGCGTCGCCCTCGTGCCTCTGGTGCTGATCTGGTTCGGACTCGGCATGAAGTCGAAGGTGTTCATTGTGTTCATCAACGCGGTGTTTCCGGTGCTCATCAACACGATTGGCGGCGTGCGCGCGATCGATCACGATCTGCTGAAGGCGGCGCGCGCCTACTGTGCGTCGGACTGGCAAATTTTCACGACGGTGGTGATTCCCGGCGCGGTGCCGTTCATTCTCACGGGTGTCAGGCAAGCCGTCGCCCTCGGCTTGATTGGCGTTGTCGTTGGTGAGATGTTCGGTGGCAGCGAGGGGATTGGCTACATGGTGAATTACGGTGGTCAGACCTTCCAGACTGACACCGTATTCCTGGGCGTGACGATCATCGCGTTGTCGGGAATCATCCTCACCTGGCTGGCCGAGCGGCTGGAGCGGCGGTTCTCGAGGTGGCGACCGGAGAGATAGTTAGTTGGTGGTTGGTGGTTAGTGTTGGTGATCGTTGGGAGTTGAAAAGAATGGCCGACGTCGTCTTGGGGATCGGGTCGTCACATGGACCGTTGCTGTCTACGCCGCCGGAGCAGTGGGATCTCCGCGCCAGGGCGGACAAGGAGAACAAGAACCACTGGTTCCGCGGCAAGACCTACGACTACCCGGGGCTGCTGGAGGCGCGTGCGCCCGGCTTTGCCGACGAGATCGCCGTCGAGAAGCGTCGCGAGCGCTTCATGCAATGCCGTTCGGCGCTCGAAGCGCTCGGACACAAGTTCAACGAAGTCTCTCCGGACGCCGTCGTCATCATCGGCAACGATCAGCGTGAGTTCTTCAACCCCGGCCTGACGCCGGCGATTACCGTCTATCGCGGCAAGTCGATCAGCAACGTCCAGCATTTGAACGAGGATGCGCCGGGACTCAACATCGCCGAGCCGGCCAACTCGCCTGAGGAAGGTGCGACGTATCCAGGCGCCACCGAGCTGGCCGATCACATTCTGCGGTCGCTGGCTGACGAGGACTTCGATCTGGCGCAATCCGATCAGACACCGAGCGGTGCGCCGCGTGGTGGGATCCCCCACGCCTACGGGTTCTTCTATCACACGATTCTGCAGGACAAGACGCCGCCGAGCGTGCCGATCATTCTGAACGTCCATTTCCCACACAACACGCCGAAAGTGCATCGCTGTCTCGAGCTCGGTCGCGGACTGTATCGCGCGATCAAGAGCTTCGGCGGCTTCAAGCGCGTTGCGCTGATGGCGTCGGGCGGGCTGACGCACTTCGTGATCGACGAGGACTTCGATCGCAAGGTCATCGCGGCGATGGCAAACGGCGATGAAGACGCGCTGGCCAAGTTGCCGGAGAGCTACTTCAAAGTCGGAACGGCGGAGATCAAGAACTGGTATCCGGTGATCTCGGCGATGAACGCCGCTGGCTTGAAGTATCACCAGATCGACTACGTGCCGTGCTACCGCTCGGAGGCGGGCACGGGCAACGCGATGTGTTTCGCGTATTGGCAGTAGGTCCGCGAAAGCCGGACACTACACATAAACATGGACGATAAGGTCGCGCGTCTCAACCGTCTCGATGCGTGCGCGGTGTCCGACGCGCTCGACAAGCTGCAGCTCACCGGTGTCGCCATCGGCATCCAGCGGCTGACCACCGATCGCCGGATCTCGGGCCGCGTCGTCACCGTGAAGCTCGAAAAAGACGATGGCCGCGCGGCCGCGTCGCGGCATCTGGGCACGACTGCCATCGAAGCGGCGCAGGCCGGCGACGTGATCGTCCTCGAGCAGCGCAGCGGTGTGGATGCGGCGTGCTGGGGAGGCAACCTCTCGCTCGCGGCGCAGCTGCGTGGGGTGGCCGGTGTCGTCATCGACGGTCCGGCGCGCGACGCCGACGAGGCCCGTGATTACGGCTTCACCGTCTTCGCACGCAGCGTCACGTCGCGAACCGCCCGCGGCCGGATCGTCGAGACCGGGACCAACGTGCCAATCACAGTCGACGACATTCAGGTTGCTCCCGGTGATTACGTTGTAGCCGATGGCAGCGCAGTCGTCTTCGTCAAGGCCGCCGATATCGATCGCGTGTTGGATGCCGCCGAAGTGATTGCCGATCGCGAGCGGCAGATGGTGGCGGACCTGCAGAACGGCCTTCCGCCCACGCAAGTCATGGGCAAGAACTACGAAACGATGTTGAAAAGATAGCGCCGTTCGCTGTGAACACGAATCGACCACGGAGAACGTAGCAGCGTGAACGACAAGAATCTGGAACGCGCGGCGAAGCTCGATACAACGTCGATCAGTGATGCACTCGATCGACTCGGCATTGCGGGGCAGTGTCTGAACATCAAGCCACTCGACCCGCGCTTCCGCCTGAGCGGCCGAGCGTTCACGATCCTCTATGGACCCGCAGGGCAACCGCCGGGCACTGTCGGTGATTACATCGACGAGGTCGAAACGGGACGCGTGGTGGTCCTCGACAACGGCGGACGTGAGAACGCTACGGTGTGGGGAGACATTCTCACATTCGTCGCTCACCAGCGCGGCGTCGCGGGCACGGTGATCGATGGCGCATGCCGTGACACCGCGCTGTCTCGAGAGCTCGGATATCCGATCTACAGTCGCAGCTACTCGATGCGCACCGGCAAGGATCGCGTGCAGGTCGAGGCGATCAACAGTCCGGTGAACATCGGCGACGCGCGCGTGCATCCCGGCGACCTGATGCGCGGTGATGCCGACGGCGTGCTCGTCATCCCGCTCGCGCACGAAGATGCAGTCCTGTCAGCCGCGGAGGAGATCGACGCCATCGAGCAGCAGATCCGCGCGGCCATCAAAGACGGCAAGACCCTCGCCGAGGCTCGTCGTCAGCTCGGGTATCACCAGCTGCAGTCGCGACGAAAGTAGCGCCCGTTGCAGTGTCCGGCTTTAGCGGGACTCTCACGGCATTCTGCAGATAAAGTTCGCAGCTTCGTCCGTGCTGCCGGTTCCCTACGCCTTCACCTCGAAAGGCGCCCATGCGGCGAAAAGTTCCTGCTCCGACGGCGGATTGAGGATGTAGGGCACCGCCATCTCCTCGACCATCGGATAGCGGGTGCGGCGAAACTGTTCGGCCGTTGCATCGAGGTCGTACTGAGTCTTCCGCAGCTCGATGCCAGGTCCAAGCAGCAGCCAGTCGGCACCAGTCGTGCCGAACGGCATGCCGACACTGCCGGCGTTCACGACACGCAACCGTCCGATCATCCGATCGAATTGCATGTGCGTGTGACCGCACACCACGAGGGATGCATCGACACCGGCGAAGACGGGCGCGACCCGTTCTTCAGGTGTCAGCCGGGTAAAAATCTCGACCTCGTTGCGCGGCGTGGCGTGGCAGAACAAGGCGTTTCCGAGCCCGTCGATCTCGAGCGTTGTTGTCAGCGGCCAGCTGGCCAGCACGTCCCGGTACTCACCAACTTGCTGTGCCGTCCAGCGAAAGATCTCTCCAAATGGTTCCGGGAGAGGCGCGCCGGAAGACGTGCCCCAGTAGGTCACGTCGCCGGGAGTGGCGGCCTTCAACTGCGCGAGGATGGCCAGATCACCATTGCCGTAGACGAACCGTGTCGGAATCTCCAGCGCGAGCAACCGAGCCATCGTCTCGTGAGGCATCGGGCCAGGCAGCACATCGCCGCCGACGACGATGCAATCCACGCCGAGCTGACCGACGTCAGCGAGGACGGCGTCCAGCGCCGGCAGATTGCCGTGAATGTCGTACAAAGCCGCGGCCCGCATAGCGCCTTCTCGTGCTATTTGTATCAGGCTTTCGGGAGGTTGATGTGAAGCACTTGCTGCGTTTGGCAACCATCGCGTGTCTGGTGTGTGGTCCCGCGCTCGCGCAGAGCACCGACGAACTCGTCAACGACGGACGCAATACCGACAACGTGACGACGCAGAGCATGGGCTATGCGCGCCGCAGCTACAGCCCGCTCAATCAGATCAACACGAAGACGGTGACGCGACTGGTGCCGGTCTGGAGCGCGAGTTTGATGAACGACATGGGCGAGCTCGCGGCCCCGACCGTCTACAACGGTGTCATGTACGTCATCAACGGCAAGGCGACGTTCGCGATCGATGTGGCGACAGGCCGTCAGCTGTGGCGGACGCCTGTCGAGCTCGAGCCGGGTATTCAGCGCACGGCAATCACGCGAGGCGCGGCAACGATCTACAACGGCAAGATCTTCCGCGTGACGATCGACAACCACGTGCTCGCGCTCGATATGAAGACCGGCAAGCAGGTCTGGAATCAGAAATTCGCCGATGCGAAGGAAGGCTATTACGCGACCAGCGCACCGATCGTCGCGAACGGCGTACTGATCTCCGGGATGGCGGGCGGCGAATCAACCACGCGCGGGTTCCTCGACGGATGGGATCCCGATACCGGCAAGAAGTTGTGGCGCCGCTACACGATTCCGGCGCCAGGTGAACCGGGCTCGGAGACGTGGCCAAAGGGCAGCGATGCCTGGAAGGTTGGCGGCGGGCCGACCTGGCGCTCGGGTTCCTACGATCCCGAGCTCGATCTGGTCTACTGGGGCGTCGGCAACGCCGAGCCTTACGATCCGCGGCCGCGCGAGGCGATGGACAGCTTGTATACCTCCAGCGTGATCGCGATTCGTCCGAAGAGCGGCGAGATCGTCTGCCATTACCAATACACGCCCAACGACGTCTACGACGTGGACGGCAACGATGAACAGGTGCTGGCCGATGTGGACATCAACGGTCAGCGCCGCAAAGTGATGATTCAGGCGAACAAGAACGGCTTCATGTACGTCGTCGATCGCACCAACTGCGCGCTGATCGCCGCACACCCCTTCGTGAAAGTGAATTGGGCGTCGAGCATCGATCTCAAGACGGGCCGTCCGGTGCTGACCGATGTCTACAAGCGCTTTCTGGCCGGCGAGGAAGTGGAGATCTGGCCGTCGCGTGGAACGAACGCGGTGCCGATTGCCTTCAATCCGAACACAGGCCTGATCTACGCAAGCACGTGGAACATGCCGCGCATTCAGAAGCTTGGTCCACCGCCGCCGTCAACACCCGGTGCCAGCACGACCGGCGTCACTGCGCGTCTGCCAGATGTCGGACCTGGCACGGTGTTCGGACATCTCACGGCGATCAATCCGCTCACCGGCGAGAAGAAATGGGAGATCCCGCTCACCGATTTTCCGAGCTCCGCAGGCATGCTCGCGACCGGCGGTGGTCTGGTGTTCACCGGCAAGCTGAGTGGCGAATTCATCGCGCTCGATCAGGAGACCGGCCGCATCGTGTGGCAGTTCAAGACGGGATCGAGCATCAACGCGACGGCGATTACGTACACGTACAAAGGTCGTCAGTACGTGTCGATCGCGTCAGGGCTCGGTGGAGGATTAGCGAGCCGCTATGCGGGCGACAAGATTCCGACCGGCGGTTCGATGTGGACGTTTGCGTTGATGCCGAATTAGCGCGGGCGGATCTAAAGATCCGCCTCCACGGGGAGACAGACTATCAATCGGCTCTGAGAATGGCATTCGGGTCGAGTCGTGATGCTCGCCACGCCGGCAGCCAGCACGCGACCGCGGATGTCAGCAACAACAACGTCACGACGCTGATATAGGTGACCGCATCCAGTCGAGAGACGCCGAACAGCATCGTCTCGAGGAAGCGGCTCGCGAGAATGGCCAGCGCGAGGCCGATTACCGAACCGATGATGGTCAGTACGAGTCCCTCGCGAAACACCAGCTGGATCAGGCTTCTCCGGTTCGCACCGAGTACCGCGCGCACCGCGATCTCTCGCAACCGCCGGGTGACACTTCCCGATAAAAGACCGTAGGTCCCGACACTTGCCAAGACGAGTGAGACGAGGCCGAACGCCTGAAACAGCACCAGCGCAA
>DATCXH010000502.1:0-4064 GCA_036565925.1 Vicinamibacterales bacterium | reverse complement strand
TCCTGGATGCGTTTCGCTACCACCGACCTGGACGGATCCCATCAAACCTGCTTCGGCGTGGTCGAGGACGTGGCAATGAAGCATCCACGCCCCACTGACGCCCTCGCGATCGTCGAAGCGCACCGCCAGATGCACTGTCTTGTCGAATGGAATGTCCACGGTGTCTTTCCAGGCCAGTGGACGAACCGGTGCGCCCTTGTCGTCGAGCACCTGGAAGAAGAAGCCATGGAGGTGCAGCGGATGTGACCACTTGGTTGAATTGGTCACCGTCCACACCTGTGTCTCGCCGATGCGTGCGCCGAGTGTCTTGTGCCGCGCCGAATAAAGCTGTCCGCGGATCGAGTATTCGGGTGCTGCATCGGGAGGCTGGTCGAGTGCGAGCTCGAGATCCACCTTGGTCGCCCCGGCCAGTGGCAGCGGTTCAATCGTCCGCCGCACGGCTGGCGGTGGTGGACCGGAGTACGGTGGAACATTCGCGCCCGTCAGCGTGAGCAGCTCGTCATACGGAAACCGCCCCTCCAATGTGAACAAGCCGCGATTCACGAGCACCGAACGCAGGACGATCGATTCGCCGGTCTTCAGCCGCGGCGTGACGATGACATCAGCGCGCTCGCCCGGCGCCAGCAGCAGCATGTCGCGTTCGGATGCGTACTCCTGTAAGCCGCCATCACCGCCGATCTGTCTGAACATCACGCCGCCGAGATCCAGATTGAAATAGCGACTCTTCGCGGCGTTGACGATGCGCCATCGTTGGGGGGCGTCGGACCGCACCTGCAACATCGACTCTTTGCGGCCATTGAGCAGCACGTGCGGACCCTCGCGGCCGAACACGTTGGCGATCGAGCCACCTGCCTCAGCTGACTCGAGTGCGCCGCGATCGTTCAGCGCGATATCGCTGAGCACCATCACCAATTCGTCCTCGACGTTGACTCCATCGTCGGGGTCCTCGACGAGCAGCGCCCCGTACAAACCGAAGCCGACCTGCGCGGCCGACATCACGTGCGGGTGGTACCAGAAGAGACCGGCATCGGGCACGATGAAGTCGTAGGTGAACGACTCGCCAGGTTTGACAGGCGGCTGGGAGACGCCAGGTACACCATCCATACGCAGCGGCACGCGCAGCCCATGCCAGTGCACGGTCGTCGGTTCGGGCAGTGCATTGGTGAAGTGCACAATCAGCCGGTCGCCGACGCGTAGACGAATCAGCGGCCCGGGAATGCCGCCGTTGTAGGTCCACGCGTCGACGTTTTGTCCTGGCGCGATCTCGACGCGGGCGATTCGCGCGTCAAGGGAGATCTCCACCACCCGCGGATCCGGATTGGTATCGGCAGCGACGGCCATCCCGAGTCCGGCGTCCCATCCTTCCGGCTGCAGACCGTGCGCCGCGGCATGACCAGCAACCAGGAGTGAGACGACGATCCACAGGGCGATCATCACGATGCCGCGCCTGGTGCAAACGAATCGCCACGCGAGACTTGGCGATTTGCCGGTGTCTCCGCTCGACTCGCGGCCCGTACCGCGGGAAAGTCCGTGGCCACCGTGAAAGATCCCGCAACCGACGCGAGATGGCGTTCGCGTACCGCGCGTCTTCTTCGCGCGCTCACCCGAGTTGCCGTGGCAGTGGCCTTGCACTGCCGTGAAGACGCGGCCGGCGCGCGCCGCGGATCAGGAGGGAGCGCTGTGGCGTGGAGCACGCACGACTACGACAAGGTGCCAGGAACCTACGTGTTCAATGGCCGCCGGTCAGTGATGGGGTATCCCCTCAATCGCATGTGCATGTCGTTCAATTCCGCTGAGAACCGCGAGGAGTTCCGGCGGGACGAGGACGCGTACTGCGAGAAGTACGGCCTCTCGCCGGAACAGCGCGAGGCGATTCGCGCGCGCGACGTGCTGCGTCTGGTGCAGCTTGGCGGCAACATCTACTACCTCGCCAAGTTCGCCGGCATCTTCAATCTCAGCGTGCAAGACGTCGGCGCACAGCAGCGCGGCATGTGCGTCGACGACTTCAAACGAATGCTCGAGCAGTCAGGAGAGCTCACACATGGCTAGGATTGTTGGTGGCATCACCACCTCGCACATTCCGGCGATCGGTGCCGCGCTCGCCAAGGGACTTCAGGACACGCCGTACTGGAAGCCGTTTTTCGACGGCTACCTGCCCGTACGCCGCTGGCTCGACGAGGTCAAGCCGGATGTGGCGGTGGTCCTCTACAACGACCATGGTCTGAGCTTCTTCCTCGACCACATTCCGACGTTCGCAGTCGGCGCGGCCGCGACGTATCCCAATGAAGACTCGGGTTGGGGTCTCGAAGTGCTGCCCGAGGTGCATGGCGACGTCGAGTTCTCGTGGCATCTCATCGAGTCGCTCGTCGCCGACGAATTCGATATCACCATGTGCCAGGAGATGAAGG
This sequence comes from Vicinamibacterales bacterium, assembly GCA_036565925.1. Classification (GTDB taxonomy): domain Bacteria; phylum Acidobacteriota; class Vicinamibacteria; order Vicinamibacterales; family UBA2999; genus Gp6-AA40. The sequence continues at coordinate 1,656 of DATCXH010000502.1, read as the reverse complement.
TCGATCACGGCTTCATGGTGCCGATGATGACGATGTGGCCAGGCGTGGAGGCATGGCCGATCAGGGCCGTACCGATCGCGGTCAACACCGTGCAGCATCCGATTCCGTCCGCCGCCCGTTGCTACAAGCTGGGGAAAGCGCTCGGCAAAGCCATCGAATCCTACCCGGACGACCTCAACGTGGTGATTCTCGGCACCGGCGGCATGTCACACCAGCTGCAAGGCGAACGCGCCGGATTCATCAACAAGCGCTTCGACACCATGTTCATGCAAAAGGTGGTTGACGATCCGGAGACGCTGGCGCGGATGTCGAACGCCGAACTCGTCGAACAGGCCGGCTCGGAAGGCGTCGAGTTGATTATGTGGCTGGCGATGCGCGGGGCGATGACGCGCGGTGCATCGGTCGTGCACAGTCACTATCACATCCCGGTGTCGAACACGGCTGCTGGTGTCCTGGTGCTCGAGAACATGGCGCCAGTACTCGCAGCGGTCTAGTGCGACATGGCCGCCCACCGCACCGTTCTCATCGTTGACGACGAGGATCTCCAGCGGTGGTCGCTGCGCGAGCGGTTTCTGGACCACGGTGTCTGATCGTCGACTTCGCGTGCGACCATCCCAATGCGCAAGCGATCAGGCAGACCCGGCTGTCGACTGCCGATCGTGACCTGGCACGGTGGCTGGCCGGCGATCGCCGCTCCGATAATGTCTATCGCTGTGATTCCTGATTCGTGATTCCTTCCTGGGTATATGCTCCTCGCGTTCGAGGAGGGTATATGCGCGGTGTAATGCTGTTTGCGGCTGGTCTGTTCGTCGGCGTAGCAGTCCATGTGGGTCTGGCGCAGCGTGCTGGCAGTGGCGGCGCCGCGGACGGCGTGGTGATGATGAATCACGTCGCCATCGCCGTGCCGAACATCGATGAAGCGGTCACCTATTACACGCAGAAGATGGGCTACCGCGAAGCGTTCCGCGTCTTCGATGAGAAGAAGCAACCGCGGCTGGTCTACATGCAGATCAGCAAGAACACGTTTCTCGAGCTGCAGCCGGTCAACCCACAGCGGCCGGCGGGGTTCAATCACTACGGCCTGCACGTCGAGGACGTCACTGAGATGGTGGCGAGGTTTCGCAAGAACGGGTTGACGGTGAGCGACGTGAACCGCAGTGATACGAAGGCGATGCTCGCCAACATCACCGATCCCTACATGGGCCGGATCGAGCTCGCGGAACTGCCGCCTGACTCACTGCACTACAAAGCGATCGAGAGTTGGAAGTGAAGCGCGTGCTCTGTGGCCTTGTCGTGTGCGCGATCGCTATCACCATCACCGTTTCCGCGCAGCAGCGAGGTGGCACTTCTCAGACCGATCAGCAAACGCCGATCAACAGCGGCGCGAATCCGTACCGCGTCATCCGCGACTGGGCTCAGCTCACGACCGAGAATCGGCCGTGGGGCGGCTCGAACGGTGTCGCCATCGATAAGGACGGCAAGACGGTCTGGGCCGTGGACCGATGTTCAGCGGGCACCACGCCTGGCTGTCTTGGCAGCACGGTAAATCCGGTGCACCACTTCGATGACGCCGGTCGCGAGATTCGCAGCTTCGGCAGCGGCGTGTTCGTGTGGCCGCACGGCATTCACATCGATCGCGACGGCAATGTGTGGGTC
>DATCXH010000863.1:0-5097 GCA_036565925.1 Vicinamibacterales bacterium | reverse complement strand
CGCGGCAGCCGCTGCGGCGAAGGGCGATGCGATGGCGGCACAGATGGCGGCCGGCAACGCATTGGCCACCTGCAAGCAGTGCCACGGGTTGTACCGCGAAGGCGATCCGCAGTCCGGCTTCAAGTTCAAGGCTGGCGCGGTGAACTGATCGAGATCATTCCCAACGACCAATTCCCAACGACCAACCCGCTCCCAATTCCCAATTCCCAAGCTGTTCGTTTTGGGAGTTGGAAGTTGGTCGTTGGAAGGAGTTGGGAGTTGGATTTTGGGAGTTGGGAATTGACAGGTCTCAGCTCTCCATCAGCTTTCCCGCTTTTCTAAACACCCTCTCCATCATCACTGGCGTCAGCTTCCCTGTATTCGTGTTCTGTCGGCTCGGGTGATAACAGCCGAGGAGCGTGTGCGGACCCGACGGACCATCAGACAGACGCACAGCGCTCCCGTGCGCAAACTGAGGGCGCGGGCTCATGCGCACACCGCGTCGGCGCAGCAACTGCAGCCACACATCGAAGGCGATCTTGCCAAGCGCGACGACAACCCGCGCGCGGGTGATCTCATTGACCTCTGCCTCGAGGTGATCGAGGCAGCGCGCGATCTCCTCAGGCAATGGCTTGTTGTCGGGCGGGGCACAACGCACCGGCATGACGATGTACGCGTCTTTAAGAGTGAGCCCGTCATCAATCTGTCGCGACGTCGGAATACTGGCGAAGCCCGTGCGATGCAGCGCAGACATGAGGAAGTCGCCTGAGCCGCCGATGCCATCGCCCGTGAACACCCGGCCCGTACGATTTGCGCCATGTGCGGCGGGCGCAAGACCGACGACCAATAGCCGCGCATCGGGATCACCGAAGCCCGGCACAGGCCGGCCCCAGTACGTGTCGGTGAGATACGCGCGCTTCTTCTCGCGTGCAATCGTTCGGCAGTACGTGCGCAGGCGAGGACAACGTTCGCATGACACGATTGCATGATGAACATCAGCAAGACGCCCGCTGAGCGAGCCCGCGATGTTTCGCGGGACAACCAGGGCCGATACAGGTTTCATTGGGGCCGCAACGGAGACTAGAATAAGTTGTTTAGAGGATCCATGCGTAACACAGCACCGAAGGACGCCGCGGAGATCGAGGCGCTCGAGACTCGGGAGTGGCTCGAGTCGCTCGACTATGTGCTTCAGTCCGGCGGCCCCGCTCGAGTTAGCCGCCTGCTACGCGAGCTGAGCGATCATGCTCGCCGACACGGCGTCTCGCAGCCCTTCACCGCCAACACGCCTTACATCAACACCATCCCCACACAAGACCAGCCGCCGTTTCCCGGTAGCCGCGAGATCGAGCGCCGTATCAAGAGCCTCGTCCGCTGGAACGCGCTGGCGATGGTGGTGAAGGCCAACAAGGCCGAAGATGGCATCGGTGGTCACATTTCGACGTTTGCGTCCGCCGCCACGCTGTACGAAGTCGGGTTCAACCACTTCTTCAAGGGCAAGGGCGAGGACCATGACGGCGACATCATTTATTTCCAGGGACATGCCGCGCCCGGAATCTACTCGCGCGCCTTTCTCGAAGGACGACTCTCGGCGGAAAAGCTCGAGAACTTTCGTCGGGAACTGAAACCCGGCGGTGGTCTTTCGTCCTATCCACATCCGTGGCTGATGCCCGACTTCTGGGAGTTCCCCACGGTGTCGATGGGCCTCGGGCCCATCATGTCGATCTACCAGGCGCGTTTCATGCGCTACCTGGAAGATCGCGGTCTCAAGAAACATTCGAACTCGAAGGTCTGGGCGTTCCTCGGCGATGGTGAGACCGACGAGCCCGAGACGCTCGGCGCGATCACACTGGCCTCTCGCGAGAAGCTCGACAACCTGATCTTCGTGATCAACTGCAACCTGCAGCGGCTCGATGGTCCGGTTCGCGGCAACGGGCAGATCATCCAGGAACTGGAGGCGATCTTCCGCGGCGCTGGATGGAACGTGATCAAAGTGATTTGGGGCAGCGAGTGGGACGCGCTGCTCGAAAAAGATCACGACGGGTTGCTCGTCAAACGGATGGGCGAGGTCGTCGACGGCGAGTATCAGAAATACGCCGTCGAATCGGGCGAGTATGTCCGCAAACATTTCTGGGGCGCCGACCCGCGACTCCTCGAGATGGTCAAGCACCTGTCGGACGAGCAGCTGAAAAAGCTCACGCTCGGCGGCCACGATCCGATCAAGGTCTACTCGGCGTACAACGCGGCGGTCACGCACGCCGGTCAGCCGACGGTGATTCTGGCGCGCACGATCAAGGGCTACGGCATCGGCGAAGCGGGTGAGGGCAAGAACATCACTCACCAGCAGAAGAAGCTGAACGAAGACGAGCTCAAGGCATTCCGTACCCGGTTCGGCATCCCGATTGGGGACGAGGAGGTGGCCAAGGCGCCGTTCTACAGGCCACCCGACAACAGTCCAGAAGTCAGCTACATGCTGGAGCGGCGCAAGCAGCTCGGTGGCTTCGTCCCGGCCAGGAAAGTCCAGGTCGAACCGCTCAAGACCGATTCACTCTCCGAACTCTTCACCGAATTCCATCAAGGCAGTGAAGGCCGCAAAGCCTCAACGACGATGGCCTTCGTGCGGATGCTGGCGAAGATGCTGCGCGACAAGGAAATCGGCGAGCTCGTCGTGCCGATCGTCCCCGACGAAGCGCGCACGTTCGGGATGGAGGCGCTCTTCCGGCAGGTCGGCATCTACTCGCACGTCGGTCAGCTCTACGAGCCGGTCGACATGGATACGCTGCTGTACTACAAGGAAGCCAAGGAAGGGCAGATTCTCGAAGAGGGCATCACCGAGGCGGGATCGATTTCGTCGTTCATTGCCGCGGGCAGCGCCTACGCCACGCACGGCATCAATACGATCCCCTTCTTCATCTACTACTCGATGTTCGGGATGCAACGCGTCGGCGATCTCGTGTGGGCTGCAGCCGACACGCGCACGCGCGGCTTCCTGCTTGGCGGCACCGCCGGCCGCACGACGCTCGCGGGTGAAGGACTGCAGCACCAGGATGGCCACAGCCACCTGCTATCGCTCGCAGTGCCCAACCTGATTTCCTACGATCCGGCGTACGCGTTCGAGATCGCGGTGATTATCGAGGACGGCATCCGCCGCATGTACAAGAACGGCGAGAGCATCTTCTACTACATCACCGTCATGAACGAGCAGTACGAGATGCTGCCGATGCCGAACGGGGCGCGTGAAGGCATCCTGAAGGGGATGTATCTCCTGCGGCCGTCGCAGCAGAAGAAAGCCAAGGCGCGCGCGCAGTTGCTTGGCAGCGGCGCGATTCTCAACGAAGCGCTGAAGGCGCAGCAGATTCTCGAAGAGAAGTACAACGTGAGCGCCGACGTCTGGAGCGTGACGAGTTATCAGGAGCTGTACCGGGAAGGCCATGCGACCGATCGCTGGAATCGCATGCATCCAGGCGAGAAGCCACGCGTACCGTACGTGACGCAGTGCCTGACCGGCACCGAGGGTGTGATTGTCGCGGCGTCCGACTACGTGAAGGCATTGCCCGACGCGATCGATCGGTGGGCCGGCCGACGCATCACGTCACTCGGCACCGATGGTTTCGGCCGCAGTGAAGGCCGTTCGTCGCTGCGCGACTTCTTCGAAGTCGACGCCAAGCACATCGTCCTGGCGACGCTCGTCGATTTGGCACGCGACGGCAAGGTGGAGGCCGGCGTCCCGCAGAAGGCGGTCAAGGATTTGGGGATCAACCCCGACAAGCCGAACCCGGCGATTTCATGATCAGACGGCGGGTTCGACCCTTCGACTGTGCTCAGGGTCGCCCGAGCAAGGTCGAAGGACAAACGGCCCGCCCTACGGATTGAATGACAGAGTTCAAAGTCCCAGAGCTTGGTGAGAACATCGCTACAGGCGATGTGACCAAGGTGCTCGTGAACGTTGGCGACACGATCACACGTGAGCAGCCCGTGCTCGAGCTCGAGACCGACAAGGCGACGATCGAAGTGCCCTCGTCGGTGGCCGGTGTCGTCAAGGAAATCCGCGTCAAGACGGGCGACAAGGTCAAAGTCGGCGCGGTGGTGCTGACCGTCGATGCTCCCTCAGGGAATGGCGGCGGGGCTGCGAAAACCCCGCCGCCGGACGCCGCTCCATCGCTCGACGCGCCTCCCGTCGCCACGCCCCAGGCTGCACCTGCTGCCGCACAACCTGCACCCGCACCGCAGTCGCCACGGCTGGTGCCAATGCCGACGCGCCAGACTGCCGAATCAAGTCCAGCGCCGGTTGCTGCTCCGCCAGCGAGAGCAGATGGTCGCTCGGCACCCGCATCGCCAGCGGTGAGACGACTGGCACGCGAAATCGGCGTCAACATCAACGACGTCGAAGGCACCGGGCCTAACGGGCGTATCAGTCAAGAAGACGTCAAGGAAAGTGCGCGCCGCATCCTGAGCAGCGTTGGATCTGCGGGCGCTGGCGCCGGCACGATGGCGCGACCGGCGCGACAGCTTCCGGACTTCGCGAAGTTCGGCGAGATCGATCGTCAGGCGTGGACCAATATCCGGCGCGTCACGGCCGAGCATCTCAGCTACGCGTGGAACACCATTCCGCACGTCACGCAGTTCGACAAGGCGGACGTCACCGAGCTCGAGATGCTGCGCAAGCGTCACAAGGAGCAGGTCGCGAAGGCGGGAGGGAACCTGACGGTGACCGCCATGCTTGTCCGCATTCTCGCGACGGCGGTGCGCAAGTTCCCGCAGTTCAATGCGTCGATCGATACCGAGCGCGGCGAGATCGTCTACAAGAAGTACGTCAACATCGGCGTCGCGGTCGACACCGATCGCGGGTTGCTGGTGCCGGTCATTCGCCACGCCGACGAGAAGAACATCACGCAGATCGCCGTCGAGCTCAATCAGCTCGCCGAGCGCGCTCGGGAGCGTAAGCTCACACCTGACGACATGAGCGGCGGATCGATCACCATCTCGAATCTCGGTGGCATCGGCGGCACCTACTTCACTCCGATCGTCAACTGGCCAGAGGTCGCCATCCTCGGCGTCTCGCGAGGTGCCATCGAGCCGGTGTGGAAAGACGGTACGTTCGAGCCCGTGCAGCGGCTGGCG
>DATCXH010000068.1:0-2324 GCA_036565925.1 Vicinamibacterales bacterium | reverse complement strand
TGTGGCGAGACCCGGAGCCGCCGTCGTTCTCGTTTGTGAGCTGGGACGGTGGACCGCGGCTCGAAGGCTGCGTCGCAGCGATGGGCTGCCGCATTCACGCCATTCACGAAGGCGGCGATCATTGGATCGTCGTCGGCCAGGTGATTTCCACGTATCGCGACGAAGCAGCGGGCGAGCCTCTGGTGTTTTTTGGTGGCAGATATGTCGGACTGAACACTTGATGACTCCCGACGCCCAACCACTCCCAAGTCCAGACGCCAACTCCCAACGACGTTCAATTGAAGATCGGGAGTTGGGAGTAGTTGGAAGTAAGAGGTTGGAATCGGGAATTGATGAGGATCGCAATGTTAGAAGGTGTTGACCGGCTCATCGATCTCGTCGGACCACGCACCACCGCGCTGAGCGGTGCATCAGAGGCTGACCTCCTCGCCGCCGTCGGCAGATGCGACGTCGCATCGCTGCGGGCGACGGACGGACACTTTGCAATCACGGCGCGCGATGGCAGGACCGTTCGACTGGCGCGGACGATCGGCATTCCGCTCCGCTACTTCGTGGCGAAGATGTATCACGGGCCGTTCCTGGTGGTCGCGGAGCGGATGGATCAGATCTTCGCGTGGTGCCGCGAGCAGCGCATCGCCTGGCAGTTCGATCCGGCCTACACGCGCATGGTCCCGGCGCATCACATCGTCGAGCTCGATCAGGTGGGCTGCCCCGATCCTTCGCCGCGGTATCAGCGCTTCTTCGATCCGGCGGTCGGGCTCGGGTCGCCGGATCCTGGCGAAGCCGGCGCGCGCTACATCGCCGCCGCGTACGAGTCGGTGCTGGGATGGTTGAAGACCGTGCCGCTCGACGAGCCCGTTGCCGTTGCATTCTCGGGCGGCGTGGACAGTACGTCGGTGTTGCTCATGGCGGTTCACGCCAATCAGGCGCTCGGCGGAAGAGTCGATCGCGTTCGCCCGTTCACGCTCGACATGGGTGGCGGCCGCGATGCCGCGCAAGCCGAACACGTCGTGCGCGCGCTCGGGCTGGAGCAGCAGTGGGAGAGAGTGTCCGCGTCGCCAGCCGAGTACGACCTCGAGGCGGCGATTCGCGTGATCGAGGATTACCATCCATTGGACGTGGAGTGCGCGGCGACCTCGATGTGCCTGCTTCGCGGTATACGCGGTCGCTATCCGCGGCTCACCTACCTCCTCGACGGTGACGGCGGTGACGAGAACCTCAAGTCATATCCGCTCGAGGACTCTGACCTGACGTTGTCCAGCATCCTGCGTAACCCGCTGCTCTATCAGGAGGGTTGGGGCGTAGATGCGATCAAGCACAGCCTGGCGTATTCCGGCGGGCTGTCGCGAGGCTACGTGCGTACGTACGCACCCGCCGCCGCCTTCGGGTTCGATGCGTTCTCGCCGTACACGACACGCTCGGTGATTGAAGCCGCAGTCGCGATCCCCTTCGAGCAGATTCTCGCCGGTGACGTGTCGAGGCTCAGCACGTTGAAGGCGGCCGTCGTCAGTGCCGGCGTCAAAGCGACGCTTGGTGTCGAGATGCCGGTGAACGAGAAGCGCCGGTTCCAGGACGGTGTCACGGCGACATCGCGCGAGCGAGTGTCGAAGGCGTGGTGCCGGCGGACCTTCAACGCGCTCTGGCAGGATCGGCAGAAGGACGCGGACTCGCCCGACCGACGCTCGGGCAATGAGGTGGTGCCTGCTGGTGGACGTCGGTGATCGCTTTGTCCTCGAGCATCGACGCGCTAAGGCTGTTTTAGATCCGCAACGCGCGTACGCGTCCACGTGGGAAGAGGAGCCGGACGAGTCTGGCTCGCTCGTTCCGACCGCCGTTGTCTTCCTGACCAATCGTGAGTGTCCATTCCGCTGTGTGATGTGCGACCTGTGGACGAACACGGTAGACAATGTCGTCCCACGCGGTGCCATCGCACAGCAGATTCGCGTCGCCTTATCCGAACTTCCATCAGCGCGACAGATCAAGCTGTACAACGCCGGCAGCTTCTTCGACCCCCAGCAGATCCCGCCGGACGAAGACGGGGAGATCGCGGACGTCGTCTCGGGCTTCGAGCGGGTCATTGTCGAATCGCATCCGGCGTTCCTGTCCGGTGTGTACGCGGAGCGGTGTCTCCGCTTCAAGGCGCTGATACCCAGGCGGCTGGAAGTGGCCATCGGCCTGGAGACCGCACATGCCGATGTGCTCGCACGACTGAACAAGCGCATGACGCTCGACGCGTTTCGACGTGCCGCAGACTTTCTCAATCGTCACGACATCGCGCTGCGCGTGTTCGTGTTGCTCAGTCCACCGTTCATGCCACCGGGCGT
>DATCXH010000220.1:0-7038 GCA_036565925.1 Vicinamibacterales bacterium | reverse complement strand
CTCGCGAGCCGCGGATCGCGATCGCGCCAGCGCCGATGCATCCACAACCACAGAGATGGATCGCGGCGCACATACATTTCGAGCACGTCGGTGCAGCGCTGCGTGAACTCACGCACCGCGTCCGGCGACTCTTCGCGCGGCGGCGGCACCGGCCGTTCGTAGATGAACCGGTATCGTCCGCCAGGCAGCGGCAGCGCGAACACGGGGATCACCGGTGCGCCGGTCCGGAGCGCGAGCGCCGCCAGCGCGGAGGTGGTAGCGGCGGGCCGATTGAAGAAGTCCACGTACACAGCATCGGTGGAATGCAGGTGCTGATCGATCAACAACGCGACGCTGCGATTCGCGGCGAGCTCACGCATCACCTTGCGAATCGCCCCCTGCCGGTAGATCACCGAGTTGCCCGTACGTGTGCGAATACGTTCGAGCATCTCGTGCAGACAGGGATTGTCGAGGGGACGAGCCAGCACCGCCAGGCTGTGTTCTCCGAACCGCAGCGGGTGGGCGATCGCATGCAGCTCCCAATAGCCGAAGTGCCCAGTGAAGAACAGCACGCCGCGGCCTTGTTGAAATGCGTGGCGCACGCGCTCTTCGCCGTCTACTTCGGTGCGCGCGAGGATCTGCTCGTTCGACATCGTGCCGAACTTGATCAGCTCGAACACCAGACGTCCGAAGTGCGTGAACATGGCCCGCGCGATCGCCCGCCGCTCTGCGGGCGGGCGCGTCGGGAACGCGGATGCGAGATTGGTAAGGGCAATGCGCCGGTGAAACCGGTCAATGACGTACGCCACATGGCCGAGCGCACTTCCGCAGGCACGCACCGCCGGTATCGGCAAGACGCGCACACATGCGCTGACGATCTGCGCCAGCCACCACTCGATCCGAAATCTCACCGTCGTGCCTCGCCGAACCGCCCGAGGCGCGAAGGCGGGAGGTGCCCGCTCAGCCACGTCGTGAACTCGGCGGCTGGCTCGATCGTGATCTGCATCGGCAGCGCCGTCCACCACGCCTGCTCGCCGACGCGCACCGCATCCTTCTCAGTCGTCACGACTGCCCGGGCTCGTGTTTCCTGCGCGACGTTGTTGATCTCAGCCAGATCCTTCGGCGTGTACCAGTGATGATCGGAGTATCGCAGCTCGGCGACGACATGCCATCCCTGCGCGCGGACCGCATGAAAGAAACGTTCAGGTCGCGCGATGCCGGCCACTGCTACAACACGCGCGCCCGCCGGCACTGGCGCCTCACCTTCGCCAAGCGGTCGCAATGCGCCGAATGTCGTCTCCACTCTGAACGTCGTCTTCACGCCCAGCGCACTCGACACGCGCGCGGCTTCATCTGCCGTTCCTGACACGATGAGCGCATTGGCGACGCGTGCGGCGTCGAGGCCCTCGCGCAACCGCCCGGACGGCAGGACTCGCTCATCGAGATCCGCAGGCGACACGAGCAGCAGGTCGATCGTCCGCGCCAACTGCAGGTGCTGAAACCCATCGTCGAGGATGAACACCGTACACCCGAAGCGCTGCTCGCCCAGGCGTCCAGCGAGATACCGATCCGGTGAGACGAGCACAGGTATTCCAGGGAGCGCTCGCGCCAGCATCTGCGGCTCGTCCCCGGATCGCTCGACTGGCTCGAGCACACGCTCCGTATCGCTCACCACGACGACGCCGTCTTCACTGCGACGACGCCCATATCCGCGGCTCAGGATCGCAGGCCGCTCGCCCATGTCGCGCAGCAGCTGCGCGAGCGCTTTGACGAGTGGCGTCTTGCCGCTACCACCGACAACGAGGTTGCCAACACTGATGACGGGAGAATCGAGCTGACGCCGTGCATGCGGTCGCTGTTGATACCAGGAGCGCCGCAAGCGTGCGACCCGCCCGTAGACTGCGCTGAGAACGCTCAATGGACCAGGCGGAAAGGACGGACGACGGCACGCGGGCCCTGGGGAGGCAGCAGCTCCGCGAGCACGTTGAGCGTCTTGTCCTTCGAGCCGCGGTTCTCATCCACCAGGGCGCGAGCGGCGGCTCCGAGGCGCACGCGACGCACCGGATCGGCCATCAGGCTCACCACCGCGTCTTCCAGTTCGCGATCGGTGCGGACCTGAATCGCCGCACCCTTGGTGAGAAACGCGTCGGCGATCTCGGCGAAGTTGTCCATATGCGGACCGAAGATAATCGGCCGACCGTGCACGGCCGGCTCGAGGATGTTGTGCCCGCCTGCCGGCACCAGACTCCCGCCGACGAACACCGCGGTCGCAATCTGATACAGCTGCGCGAGCTCGCCGATGGTGTCGAGAATCACCGCGTCTACATGCGGCTCCGAATCGATCGGCAGATCGCTGCGTCGCTTCGTCGACAAACCTTCGCGCTGGCACAAGCGTTCGACGTCGGCGAATCGTTCCGGGTGCCGGGCGGCGAGGATCAGCAGCGCGTTGTTGCCTGCCTGCGTCGTTCGCACGCGATTGAACGCCCGAATCACGGCTTCCTCTTCTCCCTTCGAGGTACTGCCGGCCACGAAGACGAGACGCCCGGGAGAAATGCGGAAGAATCGCAAGACACGCTCGCGGCCACGGCCTGGCGCGGTAGACGGATCGAGCGAATCGAACTTCAGACTTCCGGTCACCGTCACGCGGCTCGCATCCGCACCAAGCTTGCCGAGACGACGTGCCGACTCGTCGCTCTGCACGCAGAAGCGATCGATGTCGCCAAGCACGCGACGCATGAACGGACGAATCATGCGATAGCGCGGGAACGATCGCGGCGAGATGCGTCCATTGACGAGCGCGGTGCGCACGTTGCGGCGGCGACACTCACGCAGCAGATTCGGCCAGATCTCGGTCTCCACCATCACGAAAAGGCGTGGCTTCACGAGGTTCAGCGTCTTGCGAACGATGAAGGTGAAGTCGAAGGGAAAGTAGAAGACCGCATCGGCATCCGAGACGCTCCGCGCCAGCTTCTGACCCGACATCGTCGTCGTCGAGAGAAAGACGCGAAGCGAGGGATAGCGTGCTTTCAATCCAACGACGATCGGCCGCGCGGCGAGCACCTCGCCGACTGAAACGGCGTGGACCCAGATTGATTCTTCAGCGTCGAGATTGAAGGACACAGGCAGGTAGCCGAGCCGTTGCCCGAGACTGCCGACGTACTTGTTGTGGCGCAGCGCCTGATACAGGAAGTACGGCGCGAGCGCGACGAGCGCGATCAGTGTCGCGACGCTGTAAAGGAGGTACACGCTAAGTTGTGGGGAATGTTGGTCTTACAATGCTGGCAGTATAGCCCCGCGATTGACCCTGTTCAAGGCGCCTCACTAGAATCGGGAATCAGCAGTCAGGAATCAGGAATCAGTAGAGCGCGGGCTTTGGCGGGCGCGCATCGGAGGACGTGATGGCGGTTCGGGTCGGTATCAACGGGTTTGGGCGCATTGGCCGCAACATCATGCGCGCGGCGCTGGGCACGACGGACATCGACTTCGTTGCCGTCAACGATCTCACCAACGCCAAGACCTTGGCGCATCTCCTCAAGTACGACTCGATCCTCGGCAACCTCGAGGCGGACGTGAAAGCGACCAGCGACGGGATCGCCGTGGCCAAGGACGAGTTCAAGGTCCTCTCGGTGAAGGATCCTGCGCAGTTGCCGTGGAAGGATCTCGGCGTGGACGTCGTGTTCGAGTCCACCGGCATCTTCACGTCGAGAGATGGCGCAGCGAAACACATCGAGGCCGGAGCAAAGAAGGTGATCGTCACCGCCCCGGCCAAGGGCCCGGACGTGACCGTCGTCCTGGGTGTGAACGACGAGAAGTACGATCCGGCCAAGCACCAGATCATCTCGAACGCGTCGTGCACGACCAACTGCCTGGCGCCGCTGGCCAAGGTGATCCACCAGAAGTTCGGCATCAGGAAAGGGTGGATGACGACCATCCACTCGTACACGAACGATCAGAATCTGCTCGATCTGCCGCACAAAGATATGCGGCGGGCGCGGGCGGCGGCGCTGTCGATGATCCCGACGACGACCGGCGCGGCCTCGGCGATCGGCGACGTGATTCCCGAACTCAAGGGCAAGCTCGATGGCTTCGCCATGCGCGTCCCGACGCCCAACGTGTCGATCGTGGACTTGAACGCGGTCCTCGACAAGAAAGCGACAGGCGAAGAGGTCAACGCGGCGCTGCGCGAGGCGGCCGCGGGCCCGCTCAAGGGCATCCTCGCCGTCTCGGACGACGAGTTGGTGTCGATCGATTTCAGGGGCAACCCGAACTCGTCCATCGTTGATGCGCCGTACACGAAAGTCATGGACGGGGACTTCTTGAAAGTCCTGTCCTGGTACGACAACGAGTGGGGCTACGCGAGCCGCTGCGTGGACTTGCTTCGCAAGATCGTCGCGCGCGGGCTGTAATCCGTGGCTACCCGAACGATCCGTGATCTCGATCTGAAGGACAAGCGCGTCTTGATTCGCGTGGACTTCAACGTCCCGCTCAAGAAGGGCGTCATCGGCGACGACACGCGTATTCGCGAGTCGGTCCCGACGATCGAATACGCATTGAAGGCCGGCGCGCGCTGCGTCATCCTCGCCTCGCACCTCGGGCGACCGAAGGGGCAGCCCAATCCCGAGATGAGCCTTCGTCCGGTAGCGATTCGGTTGAAGGAGCTGCTCGGCCGGGACGTCGGCTTCGCAGAAGACTGCATTGGACCGCCGGCCGAGCGCGCCATTGCAAGTCAACCCGCCGGCGGCGTCGTGCTGCTCGAGAATCTGCGCTTTCACGCCGAGGAAGAGAAGAACGACGTGAATTTCGCGAAAGGGCTCGCCGCGCTCTGCGATGTCTATGTCAACGATGCGTTCGGCGCGGCGCATCGCGCGCATGCATCGGTCGAAGCGATCGTGCATCTGGTGCCGCACGCTGGCGCGGGTCTCCTCATGGAAAAGGAGCTGCGCTATCTCGGCGAAGCGCTTGGCGATCCCAAGCGGCCGTTCGTCGCCGTGCTCGGCGGCGCGAAGGTGTCGGACAAAATCGAGGTCATCGAGAACCTGATCCCGCGCGTCGATCGACTGCTCATCGGCGGCGCGATGGCCTACACGTTCTTCAAGGCGATGGGCAAACCTGTTGGCAAGTCGCTCGTCGAAGACGACAAGCTCGACCTGGCGCGAGAGATCATCTCGAAGGCCGGCGGTCCGCGGCTCGGCAGCTCGTCGCCGCTCCAGTTCATGCTGCCCGTCGATCATCTCGTCGCGCCGAGAGTCGAAGCCGGTGCGCCTACTGAAACGCTGCTCGTAGACGATGCGGCGATTGGCGATCGAATGGGCTTGGACATCGGTCCAGCCACTGCGAAGGCGTATGCGGCCGCGCTGCGCGATGCGAAGACGGTGGTGTGGAACGGACCGATGGGTGTATTCGAGATCGACGACTTCGCGCGGGGAACGATGGCCGTCGCCAGAGCGATCGCCGAAGTCCACGGGACGACGATCATCGGTGGCGGTGATTCGATTGCAGCGGTGAAGAAGGCGGGCGTCACCGATCGCATCACGCATATCTCGACGGGCGGAGGGGCTTCGCTCGAATTCCTCGGGGGTCAGACACTCCCTGGAGTCGCGGCGTTACCGCAGGTGTAACCGTTATGCGCACACCATTCATCGCGGGCAACTGGAAGATGTACAAGTCGGTCGCCGAGACCGTGAAGTACGTCAAAGAGTTCCGCAGTCTGGTGAAGGACATTGCTGACGTCGAGATCGTGATCGCGCCGCCGTTCACCGCGTTGCACGCAGCGGCGGAGGCGGCCCGCAACAGCAACGTCGTGATCGCCGCGCAGGACACGCACTGGGAACGCGAAGGTGCGTTCACCGGTGAAATCAGCGCACCGATGATTCGCGAGGCCGGCGCGGAGTACGTCCTCGTCGGACACTCCGAGCGCCGCACGCTCTTTGGCGAGACCGACGCGACGGTGAATCGAAAAGCCGTCGCCGCATTCGCGGCTGGACTCACGCCAATCATCTGCATCGGCGAGACACTCGATCAGCGCGAGCGTAACGAGACGTTCGATGTGCTCGATCGACAGATCAAAGTCGGGCTCGATGGGTTGACGGGCGAACAGCTCGCTCTGCTGGTGATCGCGTATGAGCCGGTGTGGGCGATCGGCACCGGCCGAAATGCGACGCCTGGACAGGCGGGCGAGGCCCACGGGCACATTCGGCAACGGCTGCGGCAGTGGTTCGGGAACGACGCGGCCGACCACTGTCACGTGATCTACGGCGGCAGCGTGAAGGTCGACAACATCAAGGAACTTGTGTCGCAGCCGGACGTCGATGGGGCACTGGTGGGCGGCGCGAGCCTCGATATTCGCGGGTTTTTCGAGATCGTGACGCGCTCCCGGCCAATGTCCGTGTAGTGTCCGGCTTCAGCCAGACCCTGCCTGGCGGTATAATGGTGGTTTGCCGTAGCGCCTAAAACGCAGTGCCGGTCCGATCGGACTGGCCGAATCAGGCCCGGCGGAAGACAAGACATGTATTACCTGATAGCAACCCTCTACGTCCTGACCTGCATGGTGCTCATGCTCGTCATCCTGCTGCAGCAGGGCAAGGGCGGCGACATCGCCAACGCATTCGGCGGCGGCTCGAGTCAGGCGGCGTTTGGTGCGCGCAGTGGCGCGACCGTGCTGTCACGCGCGACCACGGTCTGCGCGGTGCTGTTCATCGTCGGCGCATTGGTACTTGGGATCGTCGGCCAGCGTGGCCCCGGATCGGTGATTGGTGGTCGCGCTCCAGCGCCGCCGCCCGCGTCGACCCTGCCACCGAACCCGGCACCTCCGGCGCCGACAACACCAGCGCCGGCACCGGCAACGCCTGCACCACCGGCAGAGACCCCGACGAAGTAGTGATTACCGTCCGATAACATCGGAGACGAGAGGCGGGTCTTTAGACCCGACTGCATCGAACGTAGAGGCGAGTCGTTAAGACTCGCCCGCCCTCCTTGCGGAAGTGGCGGAATTGGCAGACGCACCAGCTTGAGGGGCTGGCGGTAGCAATACCGTGGGGGTTCGAGTCCCCCCTTCCGCAC
>DATCXH010000575.1:0-4963 GCA_036565925.1 Vicinamibacterales bacterium | reverse complement strand
CTGCGGACGCTGCTCGTGCTCGGCAACTTCGATCCTGGGTACCGCGCCGACGGCGACAGCGTTCTGACGTTGGACTTCAGCCTGCCGGGGCCGCGTGCAGGCACTCGCTATCCGGACCTGCCATCGCTGATGCCGTTCTATGACCAGGCGTCGCGCGATGTCAGCGCGATCCCTGGCGTTCGCAAGATCGGATGGTCGACTGGCCTGCCCTACGGCACCACCGAGATCGGAACCATACGTGTCGAGATCGTCGGCGATCCATCGCTGGCTCCAGACGCTCGCCCCGCGGCCGACTTCCAGGCGGCAAGTCCCGGCTATTTCGACACGCTCGATCTTCCGATCGTCTCCGGCCGCGGATTCACCGATCGCGATACGGGCGATACACCGATGGTCTGCCTCGTCAACGAGGCGTTCGTACGCCGATACCTCGCCGGTCGTGACCCGCTTGGCGTTCGACTCGGAACTGCAGGAGTGCGGGGATTCTTCCCAGCCGCCGAACGAGAAATCGTCGGCGTCGTCCGACAGCTGAAGGCCCGGCTGGACGAGCCCGAAGCGCCTGCGCAGATGTTCGTGCCGCTCGCGCAGTTTCCATGGACCGACACCTATCTGGTGGTACAGGCGTCGACGGGGTCGGTGCAGTCGCTGCTCGCACCCATTCGCGAAGTCATCGCGCGCATCGATCGGGATGTGCCGGTCAGACGCGACCGGACACTGACCGACCTGGCCAACCTCACCACCGCGCCGCATCGATTCCGCGCCGCAATCGTCGCGACCTTCTCGGTCCTGGCGTTGGTGTTGGCGATGGTCGGCATCTTTGGCGTGCTCGCCTATTCGGTTGAACAGCGCACGCGCGAGATCGGAGTGCGTATCGCGCTCGGAGCGACGGCAGCCAGCTTGCTGCGCCTGGTGATGGGTGGCGCGGCTCGAGTCGTCGCTATCGGCGGCGTCATCGGGCTCGTCGCAGCCGCGCTGCTGGCCCGCACGATATCGACGTTCCTCTTCGGCGTCGAGCCATTCGATCCAACGACGTTCGGTGTGGTCGGTCTGATCCTCGCGTTGACCGCCGCGATCGCTACCGCAGCACCGGCATGGCGCGCGACGCGCGTCGATCCGGTAGAGGCGTTTAGAGCGGAATGAGTAGTTCCATGTTCCAGGTTCCAAGTTCCAAGTTCCAGGTTCCAAGTTCCAAGTTCCATGTTCGTGTTCACGGTTCGGGTTCGAAGTTCGAGGTTCGGGGTTCGAGCTTCTGGGCTCCGTTTCGGGCGTCGTCGGGGAACTCGGAATGCCGAACTCAGCACCTCGAACCACGAACGTGAACCACGAATACGAACCCGGAACATGGAACGGGGAACGTGGAACAGTAGGAGCGCAGCATGAAGCGTTCGTTGCGCTCATGGTTGTGGCGCGTGCCACTCGACCGGGAGGTCGATGAAGAGCTCGCTCTGCACATCGAGCTGCGCACGCGCGAGCTGGTCGAGCGCGGGCTCGATCCAAAAGCGGCGCGCGAGATCGTGCTGTCGCGCATCGGCGACCTCGGCAAGCTCAAACGAACCTGCATGGATCTCGGGAGAAAGCGAGAGCGCGAGATGCGACTCACACGATTCATCGAAGAGTTCCGCGACGATGTCAGGCTGTCGATTCGACAGCTGGTGAAGGCGCCTGGATTCACGATCGTCGCGACGATCACATTAGCGCTCGGCATCGGCGTCAACAGCGCCATCTTCGCGCTGGTCGATGCGACGCTGCTGCGTCCGCTGCCCTTTCACGAACCCGACCGTCTGGTTGCAGTGTGGGAGCGCACCGACCAGACGACGCGCGGCCTGGCTTCGCCGCTCAACGTGACGGACTGGAACCAGCGAACGCGTACGTTCGAGCTGATCTCCGGATTCGTCCCAGGCATGGGCGCCATGGTGACGAGCGGTAACGACGGCACAGCCGAGACCGTGTCGCGTCAGTGGGTGCTGGCCGGAACCTTCGACGTCCTCGCTGTGAAGCCGATCGCCGGCCGGATGTTCCGTTCGGACGACAACGACAAGCAGAAGAACATGGTCGTCCTCAGCGAGGGCTATTGGCGCACGCGCTATGGCGGAGACGCGTCGATCGTCGGTCGTGATGTCCGGTTCGATGGCGAGCCCTACACCGTCGTCGGCGTGGCCCCGAAGGAGTTCACGCTGCTCGGCGACACGGCGATGTGGGGACTGCGCTGGATTCCAAACCGGCCCCAATTGCGCGCGGTCTACGGTTTCCAGGGCGTCGGGCGCCTGAAGCCGGGCGTCACGCTGGAGCAGGCGCAGGCCGACATCGCGACCGTCGCAAGCGGATTGGCGAACGAGTTTCCGCAATCGAACAAAGGCCGAACGGTGTATCTGGAACCGCTGCATGACGCACTCATCGGCCGTGAGCTGCGCACGACGTCGCTGCTTTTTCTCGGCGTTGTCGGCTTCGTTCTGCTGATCTGTTGTGCGAACGTCGCCAATCTTCTGCTCGCACGCGCCACGGCCCGATCGCGCGAACTCGCGATCCGATCGGCCATCGGCGCGCGCCGGGGTCGCATCGTTCGACAACTGCTCACTGAGAGCCTGGTTCTCGCCGTCATCGGTGGCGCGTTCGGCGTTGCGGTCGGTGCCGCAATTCTCAAGGTCGCTCCGTCCGTTCTGCCGGCCGGCCTGCTGCCGGGCATGGTCACGATTGCGTTCGATGCGCGCGTGCTCGCCTTCTGCGGCATAGCGGCCGTGGCCACCGGCGTCCTGTTCGGACTGGCACCGGCGTGGCAAGCGACAGGCGTGTCGTCCGTACCCGTCCTCGCCGGTGAGGGTCGCGCGTCCACGGGACGCGGCGGCAGGATTCGGCGTCTGCTCGTCGTCGCGGAAGTCGCGACGGCCGTGCTGTTGCTCTTTGGTGGTGGACTGCTGCTCCGCTCGCTGATGGCGGTGGAACGCGTGGACCGCGGCTATCACACCGATGGGGCAGTGACGATGATGGTCGATCCACTCGGATCGACGTACCCAACTCCTGAGCGTCTGCTGCAATTCTTCGACGACGTCGACCGCGAAGTTCGAGCGATACCGGGCGTCCGCAACGTGGCGTACACGAGCACGCTGCCGCTCGGCGCATCCGACCTCGGTCCGACCTCGTTCGAGATCGTCGGCGATCCGCCAGCTGCGAACGGCCAGCGGTCGCCGGCGTCGTTTCAACTCGTCAGTCACACGTACTTCGACACGCTTCGCATTCCGGTCGTGACCGGACGGGGGTTCACCGATCGCGACACGCTCGACAAACCACCGGTCTGCGTCGTCAGCGAGGCGTTCGTGCGCACGTATCTGGGTGGCCGGTCGCCAATCGGGCTGCAGCTGGCGATGCGTCCGTCGGAGATTCCGCAAGCGAAACCCGACATCAGGGAGATCGTCGGCGTCGTCGGGCAAGTCAACGATCGGCCCGACGAGATCGACGCGGTCGCGCAGGTGTACGTGCCATTCGAGCAGCGCCCGATCGACGACATCTACCTCGTCGCCGCACCGCAATCGCCCGGGATGGCAGGACTGGCAGCGTCGGTCCGCGCCGCGATCGATCGCGTGGACACCGCGAAGCTGGTGAGCGTCCACATGATCCAGACGCTCGACGACATTGCCTGGGACGCAACAGGCCGGTACCGGTTCCGCGCCGTGCTGGTGATGACATTCGCGACGCTGGCACTGATGCTGGCGATGGTCGGCGTCTTCGGCGTACTCGGATATGCGGTGCAACAGCGCTCGCGCGAGTTCGGCGTTCGGGTCGCACTCGGCGCCACCGGCCGCAACGTGCTGGCGCTCGTGCTCGGCAGCGCGGGACGGCTGATCCTGGCCGGTGTCGCGATCGGCCTCGCGCTCGCGGTCGCGTCGGCGCGGACCATCTCGACGTTCCTGTTCGGCGTTCAGCCAATCGATCCGATCACGTTCGTGCTCGTGCCGCTGGTGTTAATCGCCACAACAGCGATCGCCGTCGCCGCCCCGGCATGGCGCGCGGCGCGTATCGATCCCGTGGAGGCTTTTCGATCGGAATGAGTAGTTCCATGTTCCTGGTTCCTGGTTCCACGTTCGTGTTCAAAGTTCGGGGTTCGGGGTTCGGGGTTCGGGGTTCGAGCTTCGATGTTCCGTTTCGCGCGTCGTCGGGACACTTGGAACTCCGAACTTAGAACCTCGCACCATGAACGTGAACGACGAACACGAACTCGGAACGTGGAACCCGGAACCGGGAACAGCAGGATCGCAGTATGAAGCGTTCCCTCCGTTCATGGCTGTGGCGCGTCAGCGTACGCGAGGAAGTCAATGAGGAGCTGGCCTTCCACATCGAGATGCGCACGCGCGAACTGGTCGCGCGCGGGATGGATCCGACGGCCGCGCGTGAGTTGGTGCTCTCGCGCATCGGCGACCTCGGACAACTCACGCGCACCTGTGAAGACCTTGGCAGAAAGCGAGATCGTGAAATGCGTCTGACCCAGCGGCTCGAAGAATTCAGAGACGACGTGACGTACGCGTTTCGACAGATGCGCGCAACGCCCGGCTTCACTATCGTCGCGGCGCTTACACTGGCGCTCGGCATCGGCGCCAACAGCGCGATCTTCGCACTCGCCGATGCGACGTTTCTGCGGCCGCTTCCTTTCACCACTCCGCACGACCGGCTGTTCATGTTGTGGGAGCGCTATCCCAACGGCTATCTCTCACAAGTCACGCCGCCCGACTACGGCGACTGGGCCGAGCAGAACCGGACGTTCGACGCCATGGCGGCGTTCCTGTTCGACAACGCCGCGCTGATCGGCGCTGACGGCCTCCCCGAGCAGGTCCGATCCCAATCGGTCACGACTGCGTACTTCGAGATTCTTGGCGTGACACCGCTCGCGGGACGGACGTTCCTGCCCTCGGACATGCCGGAGGACGTGGTCGTCGTGAGCGAAGGCTTCTGGCGGCGGCGCTACGGCGCCGATCCA
>DATCXH010000510.1:0-4550 GCA_036565925.1 Vicinamibacterales bacterium | reverse complement strand
GGCTACGACGGCGGCCAGGCTGAGTTCGTGCGCGTCCCGCTGGCCGACGTCGGGCCGAGCAAGATTCCCGAGTGGATGGATGAAGAAGATGCCACGCTGCTCACCGACGCCTGTCCGACCGGTTACTTCGGCGCGCAACTCGGAGAAATCCGCGAGGGTGATGTGGTCGTGGTGTTCGGTGCCGGTCCGGTCGGCCTCTTCGCCGCGAAATCGTCGTGGTTGATGGGTGCCGGCCGGGTGATCGTCGTCGATCACATCGACTACCGCCTCGAGTTCGCGCGCACGTTCGCCGACGCCGACGTCATCAACTTCACCCAGGTCAACGACATCGTGCAGTGGATGAAGGAGACGACTGACTTTCTTGGCGCCGACGTGTGCATCGAGGCGGTGGGCGCCGAGGCCGACGGGGCATTCTTCCAGCATGTGACCAGCGCGAAGCTGAAGCTGCAGGGCGGATCGCCGGTGGCCTTGAACTGGTGCATCGATTCGGTGCGCAAAGGCGGCAACGTGAGCGTGATCGGCGCATTCGGACCACTGTTCAGTGCGGTGAAATTCGGCGACGCGATGAACAAGGGCCTGACGATCCGCACCAACCAGTGTCCGGTGAAACGCCAGTGGCCGCGGCTCTTCGAGCACGTGAGAAACGGCGTGCTGAAGCCGAGCGCGGTGGTAACGCATCGTATTCCGCTCGATGAAATCGCCGAGGGCTATCACATGATGGCGAGCAAGCTCGATGGCTGCATCAAGCCGCTGGTCATTCCCACGGGCGTGCACTGAAGGAGATCCAGCCGTGGCGTATACACGAGAGAAACCACGAATTGCGCGCAGTTCCGAAGAACTGCGCCGCACGATTCCCGGGTGGGGCGTCGATCTGAATCCGCTCGATCGCCCGTCGTATCCCAAGGAACAGAATCTCGACACCGGTGCGCACTGGGACTTTCCCGACTCACAACCCGTACACGGCTTCCGCGAGAAATCCACCGAGCACAAGTTCCTGACGCCGGTCTTCGGCACGGCGCAGCCGCTGCGCGGACTCTCAGGCGCCATCCGCCGCTATGCATACACCTTCAGCGAGGCGCGCACCGCGCACTGGCTGCTGCTCATGGCCGGTGATCGCGTCGACGTTCTCGAGCATCGAATCGCTGCGTTGCTGCACGGCCGGCCTGACAATCCACTCACCGAGACTGGTGTGGCCCGCGAAATGAAGAACCGTGCCTATCGGACTCGGTTCGGGCAGCATCGTGCCGATCTAATACATCAGCCGCTCGACCTGCTCATGTTCGTCGCACCATACGCGGCGCTCGCCGGCGGTTTTTTATTCGCGTTCAGAGCGATGCGTAGTCGCCGCTGAGCGATCGGTCGGAGCGAACGGAGATCCCGGATCGAGTCGAGGCAATGTCTCGACCTTGACACGCGTTACGTCCCCGCACATACCATAGGCATCGGTAAGCTATGCCTAGGGACACTGGCCTTCCGCCCGGCACGTTGATGATGGTGGTCCTGCGCGTCCTCTCGCGGCAGCCGCTGCACGGCTACGCGATCGCTCAGACGATTCGGCAACTGTCACGCGATGAGCTTTCTGTGGAAGAAGGCTCGCTCTATCCCGCCCTGCAGAAGCTATTGATCAAGGGATGGGTCAAGGCGTCGTGGCGGGAATCCGAATCAGGACGCCAGGTGCGCGAATACCGCATCACGGCCACCGGCCGACGGCAACTCGAGGACGAAGTCGCCGAATACCGGCGGATGTCGAGCGCGATCGACGCCCTGCTGAAGGAGGCATGACGGAGCCATGGGCATCATCGGCGAGTGGCTCCGGCGTCTGAGTTTCCTGCTCCGGCGTCGAGCGATGGAAGACGAGCTCCGACGCGAGATGGAGGCGCACCGCGCGATGATGGCCGACCCGCGCGGATTCGGGAACACGCTGCGGCTGCGGGACGAGGCGCGTGATTCGTGGGGATGGCGGTGGTTCGACGAACTGGGGCAGGACATTCGGTTTGCGTGGCGAACCCTGCGTCACAGTCCAGGATTCACGCTCACCGCCGTCATCACCCTGGCGTTCGGCATCGGCGTCAACATTGGTATGTTGAGAATCGTGAACGGCCTGCTACTGCGGCCGTTGTACGAACACGCCGAACAGATCCTCGAGGTACACGCGCGGAGCACGACGCCGGACGGCGGCCCTCGCGGCCTCTCCTACGCCAACTACCTCGATCTTCGTGACGGCACAAAGACGGTCTTTGCCGATGTTGCAGCCTCGTCTTTTCTCCTCGTCGGTCTGGACGCGGGCGACGGACCACGACGCGCCATCGCGTTCGCGGTGACGGCCAACTACTTCGACATGCTGGGTGGACGCCTGGCTCTCGGTCGCGGATTCGCCCCGAACGAAGCTCGACCCGGCGCTGACGCCCGGCTTGCCATCATCAGCCAACGACTCTGGCAGCAGCGCGGCGCTGATCCAAACATCGCTGGACGCACGGTTCGAATCAACGGTGACTCATTCACCGTGATTGGTGTCGCTGCCGAGGGATTCACCGGCACGGGCATTCCGGGGCCAGAAGTCTGGCTGCCGCTCGGCGCCGACGATCGACTCACCGCTCGCGATTCGCACGAGTTGGCGGTCCTCGGACGCGTACACACTGGCGTGCCGGTCGAGACTGTCGCTCCCGCACTCGCCACCGTTGCCCGTCGTCTGGAGCAGGCATTCCCCGACGTGAACGGCGGCTTCGCATTGACGGCGTCACCGCCCTCACGCCTCTTATTCATGCCGGGGTCCGGCAATGGAGTGTCGGCGCTGCTTGCCGTGTTGTTGATGGCGATGCCGGCGATCGTGCTGCTCGTCGCATGCCTCAATCTCGCCGACCTGCTGCTGGCGCGGGGACACGTACGGCGTCAGGAACTTGCGATCAGGTCATCGCTTGGCGGAGGGCGTTGGCGCATCACCCGTCAGCTGCTCACCGAAGGCCTGCTGCTGGCGATCGCTGGCGCCACGCTCGGGGCGCTGCTGTCCTCCTGGGCAACCGATGCGCTGATGACATCGATCCGCCCAATGCTTCCTGTGGCCTTGAGCCTTCCGCCACTCGATACGGACCGGCGAGTGATCGCCGGCACTGTGGCGTTCGGCATGGCCGCCTCGCTCGTCTTCGGTGCCTGGCCGGCCTGGTCGCTGACACGTCGCGCCGTCGTGACCGACCTCAAACGCCATGTCGGCGAGGAAGGACGACAGCCTGGTGGAATCCGAATCGGCAAGACGCTGGTCGTGTGTCAGGTCGCGTTCTCGCTGCTGCTGCTGGCGACAGGTGGACTGTTCCTGATGAGCGCGATTTCAGCAGCCACTGCCCATCCCGGGTTTGACCTCGAGGGCGGCGTCCTCGCGGAAGTCGATGCGAGCCTTGCTGGATACGACGAAGCACGTGGACGACAACTTCAGCTCGCGCTCATCGATCGGCTCCGCGCAGTGCCGGGCGTTGAAGGCGTGAGCATCGGGTCGAGCTTTCCGTTCAACGGGTTTAGTGACAGTCGGCTCGTCGCGCCTGTCGGTGCGGATGCGCAATCGCGAACGGCGGACGCCGTGTTCACGGTCATCGGACGTGACTACGCGCGCGTTCTCGGACTACCAGTGCTCATTGGACGTGATTTCAACGACGCTGAACTGCTCCCGGGATCGGCGGAACGCGTCGCCATGATCGACGATGCACTTGCCGACAAGCTCGGGTTTGGTACGAACGCAGTGGGTCAGCTGATTCAGTTTCTCGACGAAGAGGCCTCAGACGCGAAGCAACCGCTCAGAGTGATTGGCGTCGTGCCGGCGATCAACCACTCGCTGGGCAACGCCCACCCATCCCCTCATGTCTACGTGCCGCTGGGGCAGCGCTATGAGAGCGCCATGACCCTGCACGTTCGCACCGGTCGGACTCAGGCAGAACGCGCGATGGTGGGCACGGTCGGTCGCGTGATCAGAGATGTCGATTCACGTGCGCCGGTGCTCCAGCTCACGACATGGCGAGACCATCTCGACAGCGGCATCGAGGTCGTGATGTTTCGTACCGGCGCTCGCGTGTTTTCCGCCTTCGGCATCATCGCACTGTTGCTCGCTGTCATCGGCGTCTACGGCGTCAAGTCGTATGTGGTCTCACGCCGCACACGCGAGTTCGGGATCCGCATCGCTGCGGGTGCTCAACCTCGCACGCTGTTGTGGCACGTCCTTCTGGAAGGTGGCCGTACCACCGCCATCGGCATCGCGATTGGCCTGTTGCTGGCGCTGGGCGCCGGGCAGATCCTGCAGGGCATGCTGTATGGCATTCGCAGCATTGAACCGCTTGTGCTCACCGCAGCGCCGCTGATCCTGTTTGCCGCATCACTGCTCGCCTCCTTTATTCCGGCGCTGCGCGCAACCAGAATCGACCCGACGATCGCGCTGCGGTCAGAGTAGGCCGTCCTCGCTGGCGATGCATCGCCCATCGCGTCAACCTCCCTCGATTCGTCGAATGTGCCGCCGCCGTGGTGAGCAGCAGCTACGAACGCTCAGAACGACGGCGGCAGTCGCGAGGAGT
>DATCXH010000250.1:0-7429 GCA_036565925.1 Vicinamibacterales bacterium | reverse complement strand
CATGACTTCCGTCGATTTGATGATCGCGACCGCCTCGTCACCGCGCCGGAGCTTCAGCTCGTGAATCGCGTCGCCGGTGATGACTGCGGTGAGTGTCTGGTCGCCGATGCGCAACCGTACTTGCGCGAGCAGGCCATCGACACGGACTTCCTCGACAAAGCCGCGCAGACGATTTCGCCCGCTGAGGGCCACGATCAGACCCGTCGATCCGGGCTTCCGTGTTGCCGCCGGCGAGGACGGATTGCCGCGCGCGATCAGACGCTCGATCTCGGTGTCAGCGATTCGATGATGCCCACCCGCGGTCGTGGTGGTGCGAACGGTCCCGCTATAGATCCATTGCTTCAACGTCGAGTAGCCGACGCCGAGACGCTGCGCGGCGGCGCGGACGGTCAGGAGTGTTGCCATGGTGTCTCGACTACGATGCGGCAGGAATAAGTCTTGACGATCAGCCACACATGATCGCCAGGCTGAAGATGGAGCGACTCGACACCAGTTGGTGTGAGGTGCACGATGAAGCGCGCTCCGGCATCCACAACGGCCACCATCGTTGGACCGTGCGCGCGCAGTTCGATGAGTTGCCCGCGCAACACGTTGCGCGCGCTGAGGCCTCGCGGCTCCTCCGTGCCGAGGAGAATATCTCCGGCGCGAATGGCAATACGAATTCGAGTACCTGTCGCAGAGGCATTCAGCGGGACTTCGAGTTCCGTAGTCGATCCCTCGACGCGGCACTCCATTGTCCCGGCGCGCTCGCGGCGCTCGATCACCATCGCGTCGAACACGTTTTCGAAGCCGGCGAGATTGGCCAGCAGGCTCTGCTCTGGCCGATCGAGGACCTCATGAGGCGTGCCGCGGGCAATCACCCGGCCGGTGTCAATGACCACGGCTTGGTGGCCGAGTGTGTACACCTCGCGGTGACTGTGCGTCACATAGAGCATCGGGATGCGACGCATCTCATTCGCGCGCCGCAGGTCGTCCATGATGTGCGACTGAATCGTCTGATCGAGCGCGGAGAGCGGCTCATCGAGCAGCAGGACTGATGGTTCGGTGACCAGGGCCCGGGCCAGCGCGGCGCGCTGGCGCTCGCCACCGGAGACCTGCGCCGGCGGGCGATCGAGAATGCTGGAGATGCGAAACGATTCCGCAATCGTCGAGACACGCGTCTGCCGCTCCTCTGCGCCGAGTCGATGCAGTCCGTATCCGATGTTGTCGCGCAACGACATGTGCGGAAAGAGCGCCGCCTGCTGAAACACGTAGCCGACGTGGCGATCCTGCACAGGCACATCGATGCCACTCTTCGCGTCGAAGAGGATGCGATCGCCAATCGTGAGGCGTCCCGCGTCTGGCCGAATCAATCCGGCAATGCAACGAAGCAGGGTCGTCTTTCCCGATCCTGACGCGCCGAACAGCATCGTGATCCCCGGCGGCGCGACGAGTTCCACGTCGAGGGTGAAGCCTGACCCTAACCGCTTTGTCACCCTGACCGCGAGCGTCATGCGATCGGGACCGGTGCCCACGGCTTGCGCCGCAGTCCGTAGACGGCCATCAGCACCACCGTCGAGAACGCCAGCAGTACGAGCGCGGTCTGGTTCGCCTGCTGGTACTCGAGCGCCTGAACGTGGTCGTAAATCGAAATCGATACTGTCCGTGTGATGCCGGGCAAGTTGCCGCCGACCATGAGAACGACACCGAACTCGCCGACCGTGTGCGCAAAACTCAGGACGAGGCCGGCGATGACGCCCTCAATCGACAGCGGTAACGTGACGCGCGCGAAGGTGCGAAACCCGGATGCGCCGAGCGTGGCAGATGCTTCACGCAGGCTCGGATCGATCTGCGCGAAGGCGGCCGCGACGGGCTGGACGGCAAATGGCAGACTGTAAAGCACCGATGCGATGACGAGACCCTCGAAGGTGAATGCGAGCGGGTGGCCCGTCCACTCGGTCCACCATCGCCCGAGCGGGCTGCGCGTGCCCATGGCCATGAGCAGGTAGAAGCCAAGGACTGTGGGCGGTAGGACGAGCGGCAGCGAGACGATCGATTCGACCAGAAACGTCCATCGCCGTCGCGAAAAGGTGAGCCAATGCGCCAGTGGCAGGCTGATGATGAGGAGGATCAGCGACACCAGCGCCGCCAGGCGCGCGGTCAACGAGATGGCCTGCCAATCCATCAGGAAGCTACTTCGTGCTGAAACCGAACTCGTGCAGGCGTCGAGCGATCTGGGGGCGCTTGAGATAGGCGAGCAGCTCGCCAGCCAATTCTTTGTTCTTCGAGGACGCGACGATGACGGCTGCCTGGTCGATGGGTGGATGAGCAGACTCCGGAATCTCGAAGAATCGACCACTGGCCCGTAACGCCGGACCGAGGGCGAGGGACAACGCGATGATGCCGACATCAGCGTTGCCCGAGTCCGCGAGTTGTGCGGTCTGCGAGATGTTGTCGCCGACGACCAGCTTGGCGCGCGCACTGTCGTAGAGATTCTCCCGTCGCAAGGCGGCTTCCGCGGCACGGCCGTACGGCGCAAACTTCGGGTTCGCGATTGCGATGCGCTTCACTGCGCTGTCCTTCACGACCGGGAGACCGCGCTCGACGTCGATGCCTGAATCTTTGCGCGTCCACAGCACGATCCGCCCGGTCGCGTATCGGTACAGGCTCGATGCGTCGGCGTGTTTCGACGCGACCAGCTGGCGTGGATAGTCGATGTCGGCGGACAGGAAGACGTCGTACGGCGCGCCGTTCTGAATCTGTGCGAAGAAGTTGCCCGACGAACCGAACGAGACGGTGACCGTGATTTTTGCGTCGCGCTCGAATCCCGTGATGATTTCAGGCAATGCGGCCTGGAGATCCGACGCCGCAGCCACCGTCAGCGCGCGTGTCTGAGCCCGGACTGGTGTAAGCGGTGACTCGGCCGTCGCCATGGCCACGACCGCGACGAGCAGGGCGAACCACCTCATTTCGTCATGGTACTCGGTGGCCCAAAACGTTACAAGTCGATTAGAGTCGATTTGAATAACGTCTAAGCTCGATATAGAGTTTGAGCGCTGGAGACCCTCCGACCCGCATGCGCTCGATTCGAATACTCGCGTTTCTCGCGATCGCTCTGGTTGTGTCGGCACGACGGCCAGCGTGGGCGCAGATTGGCGGGGGCGAGATCAACGGCGTCGTCACGGATGCGCAGTCGGCGGCCGTGCCGGGCGCGACGGTGACCGCTACCAACACCGCGACGAATGTGCCGCGGCCGACGGTGACCAACGAGAGCGGTGTCTACGCGCTCGCCGGACTGCCATCCGGTAGCTATACGGTCGAAGTGACGCTGTCCGGATTCCGGACGGTGCGTCACGAAAACGTACGCGTGCAGACCGGCGTGACCATTCGCCTCGACGTGGCACTGATGGTCGGCGGCGTCAACGAAGCCATTACCGTGGTCGCGGCGACATCGACGTTGCGCGCCACCGCGAGCCTCGGTCAGGTCGTGTCGGAAGAGAAGGTCGTCGCGCTGCCGCTCAATGGCCGCAGCTTCATCACGCTCGCGTCGCTCGTGCCTGGCGTCGCCCTGCCTCAGGGGTCGCAGTTGCCACGCATCAACGGCGGCCGTCCGCGCACCAACGAGTATCTGTTCGACGGAATTTCGGTGCTGCAGCCCGAGCCCGGCCAGGTCGCCTTCTTTCCCGTCGTCGATGCCATTCAGGAGTTCAAGATCGAGACGAACAGCCCGCCAGCGGAATTCGGCCGCTTCAATGGCGGAGTGATCAATCTGACGACCAAGGCCGGGACCAACGCGCTGCACGGCACGGCATTCGAGTTCTTCCGGAACGAAGCATTGAACGCCCGCAACTTCTTCCAGGCCACGAACACGACCAAGCCGAAGTTCGGCCGTAACCAGTTCGGCGGCGTCCTCGGCGGACCCGTTCTCCGCGATCGTACGTTCTTCTTCGTCGACTATCAGGGGCAGCGCCAGGACATCGAGCGCACAGTGCCGTCAACAGTGCCGACGATGGCCCAACGTCAGGGCGTGTTTACGCAGAGCATCTACGATCCTGCGACGACGGTGTCGGACGGCGCCGGCGGCTTCACGCGGACGCAGTTCTCGAATAACACGATTCCGGTCGAGCGCATGGATCCGATCGCGCGCTCGCTGCTGCTGCGGTTTCCCGAACCGACATCCGCTGGCACGACGAACAACTATCGCCGGACCGCCAGCGAGATCGACGACCAGAACCAATGGGATGTCCGGCTCGATCATGTGTTTGCGTCGAACCGGGATCGCGCGTACGCAAGGTTGTCCAACTTCCGCGGTACGTTCGAGCCGGTGACACCGCTGCCTGACGGGAGCGGCACCACAACTGGAACGCTCGGCCCCCAGGACACGACGTCGTGGGCACTTGCGGCGAACTATCAGCATACCTTTGCGAGCCACCTGCTGAACGAACTGCGTGTGGGTGACACGCGCCGCATCGTGCACCGTACCGCCGCGCAGCTCGCCACATCCGCCGGTTCGGCGCTCCACATTCCAGGCATTCCCGCGACGGCGCAGTTCCCAAACACGCTGCCGACGTTCAATATCACTGGCTATCAGATCCTCGGATCCCCGGCGAACACGGCCTCCGACTTCGATACCAGCATGACGGAGATCGCGAACACGCTGACCTGGGTCAAGGGGCGTCACACGTTCAAGGCCGGTTTCGCCTGGCGCTGGGAGCGGCTCAACGTGATCCAGCCGCCGTCGCCGACCGGATTGTTCGCCTTCAACCAGTTGGGAAGCGATCTGCCCGGCACCACCAATACCGGTGCGCCGCTTGCGAGCTTTCTGCTCGGGCAGGTGCAGACGTTCTCCATCGATCTGCAGAACTCCGAGATCAATGAGCGGGCGCGTTTTCAGGAGTACTTCATCCAGGACGACTGGAAAGTCTCGAATCGCCTCACGATTACACCGGGCCTGCGTTACACGCTGAACTTCCCCTCGACGGAGGTCAATGGACAGGTTGGCGTCTTCAATCTGGATACGCAGTTACTCGAATATCCGGGTGATGAACCGGTGCGGCCGTTGAAGAAGAACAACTTCGGTCCGCGGCTTGGCATCGCGTATCGACTGACTGACACGACGCTGGTCAGCACCGGCTACGGTCTCGTGTGGATCGAGATGGCGGGGATCACGACGCCGTTCACCACACCCTCGTTTCCGTTCCTGCAAACGGTATCGCAACGCGCGCTGAGCACTGTCACTCCGGCGTTCGTGCTGCAGAACGGACCGAACGTGTCACCACTCGAGCCGACGCCCACCGCTGGTCTCGGTCAGGGCGTGTTTGCCGTGGACGCCACACTCGGCTCCGGCTACGGGCAGCAGTGGAATGCCGCCGTACAACGCGATCTGACATCGTCAATCAACGTCGAGGTCGCCTATGTCGGTTCCACGATCACGCACGTCGGCGTTCCGGACACGAATCTCAATCAGCTCACCGTGGAGCAACTGGCGATCGGTGCGCCGCTGCAGGAGACTGTGTCGAATCCCTACTTCGGCATCATTCCACGCTCCTCGTCGCTCGGCGATCCAGCGATCACGCGCGCGCAATTGCTGAAGCCGTTTCCGCAGTACATGACGGTCAGCCTGTATCGCAACAACGTCGGCACGACCTTCTATCAGGGTGTGACCGCGAAGCTCGAGCAGCGTTTGTCGCGTGGGCTGTCGTATCTGGTGAGTTACACGCGTTCGCGTCTCGAAGACGATGCCTCCTCGGTATTCGACACCTCGATTCTGACCGGACCGGTGGCGAACTACCCGGTGGCCGATAGTTTCGATCGGAGTCGAGAGCGCGATCTCTCCACGGGTGACATTCCTCATGTCTTTGTCGCGTCAGCGGTATGGGACGTCCTGTGGGGATCGGGCCGTACGCATCAGGGGCACGGCGTGCTCGGTGTGCTGGCCAATGATTGGACCGTCGCCGTTGTGGTCACGCGACAGTCGGGAAGCCCGGTCGCAGTCACGCAGCAGACCAACTTCAATGCCTTCGCCGGCTTCGGCACGCAGCGCCCGAACCTCGTTGGCAATCCGGAATTGCCAGTGGATGAACGTACGCCGGCGCGGTGGTTCAACACCGAAGCGTTCGCGGTGGCGCCGATCTTCACACTCGGCTCGGCCTCGCGTAACCCGATCCGAGGCCCCGGCTACAAGAACGTGGACCTTGCGATCAGTCGGCGCATCCCGATGCCGATGGGCACTGGCACGATGCTCGAACTGCGCGCCGAGGTCTTCAACCTGCTGAACACGCCGCCATTCGCGAACCCGGGCGCGACGCTTGGGACGACAACGTTCGGCGTCATTTCGTCAGCCGGTGACCCTCGCGTCGTGCAACTTGCGGCAAAGTTGCTGTTCTGAAGGGGACAGTCGCCAGACTGCTTCAGGCGTAGACTGGCGTATGGCCTCACGATCACTCGTCGTCGGCGTGTTCCTACTGGCCGCGCTGTCGATCGCGGCTTCGGCATCGGCACAGCGATTTGCGTTCGAGCGCACTTACAACGTCGCGTCATCGCCGGTGGTTGATGTCTCGACATCTCGCGGAAAGATCAACGTGCGTGTCGGTGAACCGGGCAGGGTCGTCGTCACCGGCGCGGCTACGGTGCGTGTCGGCCTGACGACGCCGGCCGATGCCCTCGAGCGGGCGCGTAAAGTGGCAACGAATCCGCCCATCGAGCAGAGTGGTGAACGCCTCCGGCTGCGCTCGCCGGCCGATCCCGACGACAACCGCGCGATGACGGTGAACTACGACGTTCGCGTGCCACCGAACACGCGCGTCATGGCGGTCAGTGACTCGGGGGCGATCGAAGTGCGCGACGTGGCTGGACATGTCGAGGTGCGCACGCAATCGAGTGCGATTTCACTGCTGTCGCTCGGCGCTGCTGACGTGGAAACCGGATCTGGCGAGGTTCGAGTCGATGGAGCGACCGGTGCGGTTGGTATCACGACCTCGAGCAGCGCCATCACGGCGCGCGGCCTGAGCGGCGGTCTGCACGCGCGGACGGGCAGCGGCCGTGTGATCGCGTCGTTCACGGGGGCCGGACCGGTGAACATCGGCACGAGCTCGAGTGCGATCGAGTTGAGCGGTGTCTCCGGCGCATTGACGACAACCACTGAGAGCGGCCGGACGACGATTACCGGTGTGCCGTCGGCACCCTGGGATGTCAATGCCGGTTCAGGCAGCATCGATGTTGGCTTCGACTCGGCGGTCAATGCCACACTGCGTGCGTCAACTGGATCAGGGTCGGTAGATACGCCCGAGCGATTCGTCAAAGGCTCGATTGAGAAGCGCCACGTCGAAGGCGCCATTGGTGAGGGTGGGCCGATCGTGCGTCTGGCCAGCCGGAGCGGCTCGATTCGCGTGCGCTGACTGATTTATTTCGACGCCGGCGCCCCGATGATCCCGGTGCCGTACTCGTAAAC
>DATCXH010000530.1:0-2715 GCA_036565925.1 Vicinamibacterales bacterium | reverse complement strand
CGTGCGATCGCACGCAGGATTGGAATTGCTTCCTCGAGCGACATCGCGCCGTACGTGCGCAGATGCGTGTCGAGCGGCTCGCCGTCGAGATACTCCATCACGTAGTAGAAGCTTCCGGTGTCGTTGACGCCGAAGTCGTACAACTGCACGGTGTGCGGTGAGCGCAAACCCGCAGTCACGTTTGCTTCGCGCTCGAAACGACGAACCAGTTGCTCGCGGGCCGCACCGGGCGCCACATCGTGACGAATGAGCTTCACCGCCGCCGGGCGAACGAGAAAGCGATGTGTGGCGAGCCAGATTTCGCCCATGCCACCTGACCCGAGCGGGCTGACCAGGCGATAGCTGCCGACCGCCAGCGCTTCGTTCAACTGCTCGCCCTCGACCTCGAGCACCGTGCTCTTGCAGACGAGCACCGCTCGTTCGAGTACCGTTGTCAGTTCGCGGATGTTTCCGGGCCACGTGTACGCCTCGAGCCTGCGCATCGAGTCAGGCGACACGTGATCGATTACCTTTCCAAGCCGGCGTGCGTGCTGACGCACGAAATGATCGACGAGCGCGGGGATGTCCTCCCGCCGATCGACGAGCGGAGCCACCTTCACGCGGTTCGCCGCGAGCAACTGAAAGAGCGGCAGGAATCCGCCGGGCGGGGGCTCCCGCAGATCATGCGTCGTCGAGGCAATGACTCGTACGTCCGCTACGCTCGATTCGCCGCGAAGGAACCGGCGTTGACCTTCTTCCAAGGTGAGATGCAGGGCGCGCTGCACGTCAGGCGGCAGCTCATGGACGGCATCCAGAAAGACTGTGCCGCCGGATGCGAGCTCGAATCTGTTCGCGAACAGAGACTCGTGCGTGTTGAGCTCGGCGCAGCTGACGAAGATGAATGCACCCACACGTCCGGACGCGTCGTGTACAGCGCGGGCGACCGCTTCCTTGCCGGAGCCTGCAGGACCAGTCAGGAGCAGTGGCGCGACGGCTTTGGCTTGACGCGCGACGGCCTCGCGCAGACCGTTGGCAACAGCACTATCGCCGAGTAATGGCCCTTCCACGCGACTGCGCGCTTCCTTCAGTAGCGCCTGCGCGACGCGCAATTCACGCTCGAGCGCAGCGGTGCGCTCGGCGACTCGGGCCTCCAGCGATGCGTTGGCTTCCTGGAGCGCGGCCGCAGCCAATCGTCGCTCCTCGTACAGCCGGGCATTGTGAATCGCACTCGCGATCTGGTTGGCGACGATGGTCACGAGGTCTCGATCGTGGTCCCCGAAGGAGCGCGGGACAGGACTCTCAATCGAGAACACCCCGATCAAATCGTCGCGAATGAGCAGGGGAATGGCGATCTGACTCTCGGCGTTGGGAAGACCCGGCACCGGGATGGTGTCTCCCAACTGCGCCTGTCGACCCGACTTCTCCATCTCACGCCGCTGTGCCGCGGCGTAGGCGCGCTGCTGCCCGAGGTTACTGACGTGCATCATCCGGCGCTTCTGCGCTACCACACCGATCACGCCCGTTCCAATCGCCACGCGACCGCCGACGGCCTGATTCTCGTAGCCGCGGCTGGCGATGACTCTCAACGTCGTGTTGTCGGGTTCGAGAATGAGGATGTTGGCGTGGTGAAACGCGAACAACTCGTCCATCGTCCGCAGGGCGATGTCGCAGATGTCGTCGAGATCGAGCGTCGAGTTGATGTCGGCCGACACACGCTGGAGGATGCGGACCTCGGCGATCTTCCGCTCCAGCTCGGTGATGTTTGGACTCACGTCCATGGCGGATGCTGGACTCTTTCGACTGAGAGTACGCGATAGATATCGGCCGCGCGGAGCTTGAAGATGCCCGACATTCCGGTCATCGACGCAATCGCCTCGATTTGCATATCCATCGCATCGAACACAGGCCCGGTCGTCTCGGAGCGCTCGAAGTGGAGTTGCAGCGCCCAGTGCGCCTGTCCCGCGATGTCGAAGACGCAGACGAATGCGCGGGGGTTCTCGCGAACATTCCGAATGGTCTTGCTGAAGAACTGAAACGAGAGCGCCACGTGCGTCTCGTCCACGTAGTAGACCTGCGAGATGACGGTGCTATTTGGTTTCCCCTCGGCCGAGCACGTCACCATCACGCTCGGCGTTCCATTTTCAAGTACCGGACGAATCTCCGATGGCAGGTGAGTCAACGGCACCTCATGACTCCATCGGTGGGATGAGGCGCGTGCCCGCACCCGGTCCGGGTGTCTGCAAAAAGATCTCGAGCACCTCGAATTCGATGGCGACGGCAGCCGGAGACACAAAGGCGCTCAACACTTCAACAGGAGCCTCTGGGTACATGGGCCGGAGGCTCTTGACGAAACGACGTCTGACGCGATCGACGATCTCGCTGTCCTCGCTCTGTACGTCGCGATGATGCAGGTACTGACCTTTGAATTGATAGGTCTCGTGTGACGGGAATTCCTCGACGGTCACAGCGAGCTCGCGGTTGTGCAGGAGCGCGTCCACAAGCCGCTCGCGAAACTCTCCAGGCACCAGGATGGTCATCGTGCGTTGGTCGGCGCCGACGTGCCAACCAGAGACGCGATGACCGAACGGCACCAGGTCGCGATCACGGATGCCTGCATACGCCACGTTGGCGTATTGCTCCAAGAAACGAACGAGCTTCCCCGGGATCACGATGCTGACAGGCTATGCAATCCAATCCTCGAGGGTCAAGCCAACGACATCGTGCTCACGGCCAGGG
>DATCXH010000303.1:0-9631 GCA_036565925.1 Vicinamibacterales bacterium | reverse complement strand
GGTCGCGAGTGCGACGAGGAGGGGCTCGGTGCTGACGTAATCGTCCTGCAGCCGCTTGGCCTCGGCCTCGGCCGAATCGAAAATCAGCTTCATCCGCGGCGACAGTCGTAGGTCGCCGCCGTAGGCCTGCGGCATGCCCTTGAAGAGCGCGCGCGCTTCGGCCTGCACCTTCGCCGGGTCGATGTTCATCTTGCGCAGGATCGACGGAACGATGCCGCCTTCCTGCTCGACGAGGGCGGCGAGCAGGTGCTCGGGCGTGACCTCCGAGTGGTTCTGTTCGGTGGCGAGGTTCTGCGCCCCGACAATCGCTTCTTGTGCTTTCTCCGTGTACTTGTTGAGATTCATCGCATTACGCAGCGCTGTTCTTCGTCGCGCCGCCTCCGCTCAATCGCCGAAGCGCTTCGTAGTGTTCTCGTTCCTCAGCTGTCAGTTGCGTGGGCAGCTGCACATCAACGCGGGCGTACAAGTCGCCCTTTTCGTCTGGTTTGCCGACCGAGGGCATGCCGTATCCCTTCAACCGGAATACTTGTCCGTTCTGGGTGAGTGGCGGGATGCGAAGCCGCGCCGGCTTGCCTGACAACGTCTGTACGTCCGCCTCACCACCGAGCACCGTCGTCGTCACCGGCACGTGCACGCGCACGTGCAGATCGCGATCCTTCAGCTCGAAGATCGGATGCGGGGCAAGACGCACTCTCAAATACAAATGTCCCGCTTGACCGCCGCCGACGCCTTGCTCGCCCTCGCCGCTGACCCGCACGCGTGAGCCCGTCACAACACCGGCCGGAAACCGCACGTCCACGGTGCGGCGATGGCCGTCGTGCGTCAGTGCCAGCCGCTGTGTCGTGCCGTTGTACGCATCCTCGAGTGACAGCTCGATCTCGTTCTCGATGTCGCGGCCGGGACGCTGACGGGGGGCCCCGGCGCGAGCGCCGGCAGTGCCGCGCGCGGCTCCGGCGCTTCCCATACCGCCACCGAAGAACGTCGTGAAGAAATCGGAGAAGGGATTCGAGTCGCCGAACAGCTCCTCCATCTCTTCCTGCGTCATCGTGCGGAAGCCGCCGCGCCCGCCACTGCCGCCGACATTGAAGCCGCCACCGAAGGGTCCGGCGCCGGGCTGCGCGCCGGCCTGTTCGTACATGCGCCAGTTGGCACCCAGTTCGTCGTACTTCTTCCGCTTCTCGGGATCGCCGAGTACCTCGTACGCTTCGTTGACTTCCTTGAAGCGCGCTTCGGCGGTCTTGTCGCCTGGATTGACGTCGGGATGGTGCTTGCGCGCCAGCTTGCGGAACGCCTGCTTGATCTCCTTCTCCGTCGCCGTCTTCGCGACGCCGAGCGTCTTGTAGTAGTCCTTGAACTCCATGCCTACAGTCCGATTGCGTCGTTGAGACGGCGCATCTCGTTGACGAGCTGCCGCCGTGCCGCGCCAGTCGTCAACGCGTTCTCTTCCATAAGCGGCCGGATCCGCTGCATGACTTCGGCCACCTGCAGCAGTCGCTGCACGCCAGCCAGGTTGATTCCCAACTCGTCCACGAGACGTTTGATGAGCCTCAGCCGCTCCAGTTCCTCACGGTCGTAAACGCGCATGCTTCCGACGGTGCGCGTCGGTTGGACCAATCCGAGCCGCTCGTACTTGCGGAGCGTCTGAGGGTGCATCCCCAGCATCTCCGCAGCCATGCTGATCAAATAGAGTCGTTGTTCACGTGCCATAGGTGTTGGGCTACTGCATCAACTTGATATACGTCGAGTGTAGGCATTGACACGTGGCGTGTCAAGGTTGGCTTCTTGGTCCAGCCCCGGTTCGGCTACGATGGACTGAACCCCTTGGACATCACTGGCCCCGACCTCGTTACCATCGGTCTGCTCGTTGCCCTCGAAGGCCTGCTCAGTGCCGACAACGCACTAGTGATGGCCATCATGGTTCTTGGCCTTCCGCGCACCCAACACAAGCAGGCACTGCGTTACGGCCTTCTGGGCGGCTTCGCGTTCCGCTTTCTCGCGACGCTGCTGGCCGTCTACCTGATTCAGCTCGCGTGGGTCAAAGTGCTCGGCGGGTTGTATCTGCTGTATCTGACGTACTCACACTTCTTCGGTCACGAAGAGGGTGTTGATCGACGTCACCCGCCGCGCGCGAAAGGCATGCTCGGGCTGTCGCCGTTCTGGGCGACTGTGGTGCGTGTCGAGTTGATCAACCTGGCGTTTTCGATTGACTCGATCCTCGTTGCCGTGGCGATGTCACCGAAGCTGTGGGTCGTGGTGACGGGGGGGATCCTCGGGATCGTCGCGATGCGGCTGGTGGTGGGGCAGCTCATCGTCCTCGTTCAGCGCTATCCGGCGCTCGTCGATGGCGCGTTCATCATCATCGCGTGGGTCGGCTTGAAACTCGGCGTCGAGTACCTCCACGACGCACACTACACGACATTCGAGATCCCACGATGGCTGTCGCTGGGGCTGATCGTCGTGATCTTCGTGATCGCGTTCATCTACGCGCGGATGCAGGGTCCGATGGACGACGATCCCCTGACGGAAAACGCGGAGCACATGCTCGACGGTCCAAGGCCCGAAGCCTGAGGACCAAGGCCTGCAGGACCAAGGCCCAAGGACCAAGGCCCAAGGACCAGATTAGCGCCGCGCGCCTGGTGTGAGCGTCGTCTCGCGCTTCTCGGAGCCGCGCATGTAGACGACCTTGACCGGCTGATCGATCTTCAACAGCTCGAGCGCGTAGGTGTAGTCGTAGATGTTGGCGATCGTCTGGCCGGCGATCTCGATGATGACATCGCCCTTCTGCAGGCCCGCTTTCTCCGCAGGCCCACCACCAACCACGCCGCCGAGCAGCAGTCCCTTCGCATTCGAGGTGTAGTCGGGCACGGTGCCGGTGAACACCCGCACGCCGGTTCTACCCGCCGTCTGCGA
Organism: Vicinamibacterales bacterium; assembly: GCA_036565925.1. Lineage (GTDB taxonomy): Bacteria > Acidobacteriota > Vicinamibacteria > Vicinamibacterales > UBA2999 > Gp6-AA40. The sequence continues at coordinate 6,721 of DATCXH010000303.1, read as the reverse complement.
CGACTGTTCGACCTTCGCAAACTGCGGCGCGTCTTCCATCTCCATCAATCGCCGCACCACCGTTGACGCGAGCATGGCGATGCGATCGAGGTCCTCGTAATTGATCTTGTCCGCCGTGTCGGATGGCTTGTGATAATCCACATGCGCACCGGTCGTGAAATTCAGGCTCGGCACGCTGGCCTGATTGAACGTCGCCACGTCGGTCGGCTGATAGGGATCTTCCTGCAGCGTCAAATCGAAGCCCGCTGCCACATTCGCTCGCTCGAGCACGCCCGCCCAGATGGGACTCGTGCCCGTTGCCTGCACCGCGAGCTTGTTGTCGTGCATCCGTCCGACCATGTCGAAGTTGATATACGCGGCGAGTTGATTCAATGGAACGGGTGGTGCATTCACGAACGCCGCCGAGCCGACGAGCCCGATCTCTTCAGCCGACCACAGCGCGACGATCAGATTGCGACGACGAACCGGCTGTTTGCCGACCGCCGCGGCGATGGCGAGCACCGCGGCGCTACCGGATGCGTTGTCGTCCGCCCCGAGATGCGGCTTACCGGCGTCCTCCTTGCCGGCCAGCGAGTTGCCATTGCGTCCGAGCCCGAGGTGGTCGTAGTGCGCGCCAATCGCGATCCACGGCTTGACGATGCCGGTCACCGGACTCGTCGCCGGGAAATATGCCACGACGTTGCGACCGGTCTGCGTCTCCCGAACAAGCGACGTCTTCAGCGAGGCAGACACCGTGCCGAGCGCGAAACCGGCGGTATGCGGATTGCCGCTATCCAACTCCTGCTGAATGGCCTGTAGTGTCTTCGGAGCGCCGGCGAATAACGCCTCAGCGACAGCGCCGCTCACACTTACAGCGGGAATGCCCGAACCTGCGAGCGCAGTGTCGAACGACATCGGAACGGTCAGACCAGCGTTCGGCGATCGTGGTCCCGTGACGACGACGAGGGCTTTGGCACCGTGCTGCCGCGCCGCCATCGCCTTGTAGCGTAGATCGGAATAGCGTGCGAGGACGGCCTTCGTCTGCTGGTCGGCGTCCTCGGGGAAATAGCGCAGCACGACAACGATCTTGTCCTTCACGTCGAGCGTGGCGTAGCTGTCGTACCCGAAGTTCTGCGTCTCCGGTACGACGATGCCGTAGCCGGCGAATACGACTGGGGCGCTGACTTCGCCATCGTCGGAGAAGGAGAGCGCGATGACATCTGTTGTGGTGTTGAAGGTCGTCGATCCGACGACGGCCCGCGAGCCGCCATCGCGACTGGCGGCGGTGAAGGTGAACGGCACGAACATATCGGTACGTCCCGGCAACGGCTTCGCGCCCATGCGCGACAGTTGCGTCGCGAGATAATCACCGGCGAGCCGCTCGCCTGGCGAGCCCGCTTCGCGACCGGCGAACTTCTCCGATGCGAGCGTTTCGACGTAGGGACGTGTGCCTGACGCCGGCGTCGCCGATGTTTGCGCAGCAGCCGGTACGGCCGACGCGAACAGGAGAGTCGCCGCGAGAAGCCGATTCCGTTTCGCGCTCATTTCGGACCCTTTCGCGGTGGTGCGTTCTTGATCGCCTCGAGGGCTTTCTGATGATTCCATTGCGCGAGGTAGATCTGCCCCTCACGGCCGCCGCCTCGACTTGATGTCCACGCCAACTGCGTGCCGTCGGGCGACGGAACAGGCAATCCGTCAAACCCATCGGAGTAGGTGACGCGTACGGGCTCTTTCTTCCCGTCGATGTCCACCATGAAGATTTCGAAGTTCTCGAAGCCGAGCTTGTTCGACGCGAACAGCACGTACTGACCCGACGGGTGAATATAAGGCGCCCAGCTCATCGCGCCGAAGTCGGTGATCTGGCGCTCGTCGCTGCCATCGAGATTCATCGTGCGGACGTCGGCAATGAGGCCCGCTTCATCGAACCGACGCCAGATGATCCGCTTGCCATCGGGCGAGAAGAAGGGCCCACCGTCGTAACCCGGCACGTTGGTGAGGCGTTTCGGTCCCGAACCGTCTGCGTCGGCTCGCATGATGTAGATCTCGGCGAAGTAACTGGGATCGGTGTCGAGTTGTTTCTGTTCGGTTGCCGAGAGCGGACGCTCGTACGCCTGTCGCGTTGATGAGAAGACGATCCACTGACCGTCAGGCGAATAGCTCGCTTCAGCGTCGTAGCCGCGCTTGTTCGTCAGACGACGGAGCATGCCGGTTTTCGCGGAGCGGACGTAGAGCTCCATCTCGGGGTCGTAGTCCCACGAATAGCGCCGCTCCTTACCAGAGGCGCGGAACGCGAGCTCCTCGTCCTGCAGTTGTTTCGATCGCGGATCGTGATGCGTCGAGGCGAAGAGCACGTCGCCGGTCTCAGGGTTGATGAACGAGCACGTCGTCTTGCCGATGCCCGGCGAGATGCGCATGACGTCGCCACTGGCCATATCCATCAGATAGATCTGATAGAAGGGATTGCCCGGCTCACGCTCGCTCTGGAAGACGAGTTGACGGCCGTCCTTCGACCAATACCCCTCGCCGGCGCGGCGTCCTTCCACCGTGAGACGACGGATCCGCGTGAGGAAGTCTCGCTCGGTGAGTGGGGTCTGGGCCTCGAGGCTCGCGAGCAAGCTGCCCCCCACCACGGCCGCACTCAGGAAACAAACAATCGCCAGCGACGGACGTCTAAGAGAGAGGGTCATCGGTATCAATAATTTATTACCATTCCTATAGGTGCGGCTGCCCAAACTCACTCTGCCGTCGTTCCGGCGCCTGCCGATACCGTCGATTCCGCCGATTCCACGACGGGCCAAGATCGCTCTCGGCGTGGTGGCCGCCGTAATCACGGTCATTGTCGGCACATGGAGCGTGCGACATGCCTGGTCGATTTACCGGCTGAACCGCGGTGTCGGCGACACGGTGTTCTACGATGCGGCGGACCGTCCGTGGTTCCGTCTCGACGAGCAGCGCCGCGACGTGCCCCTCGAGCAGATCTCCACATACTTCAAAGACGCGGTGATCGCCGTTGAGGATCACCGGTTCTACCTCCATCCCGGTATCGATCCGATCGCGCTGACCCGCGCGACGTTCTACAACCTGCGCTCCGACAGCACGCAGGGCGGCAGCACGATCACGCAGCAGCTGGCCCGCACGCTGTATCTCTCGAACGCCAAAACGTATTTCCGAAAAGGGCAGGAAGCCGTGCTCGCGGTGATGCTCGAGATCTTTCTCTCGAAGCGCGAGATCCTGCAGCTGTATCTCAACCGTGTGTATCTGAGCGGCGGCATCTACGGCGTCGAGACGATGTCGCGGAAGATGTTCAAGAAGCCGGCGTCCGACCTCACGCTCGGCGAGGCAGCGCTCATCGCCGGCATCATCCGTGCGCCGGCGTCGTACTCGCCGTGGACGCATCTCGATGCCGCGCGTCGGCGCAGTTTCGTCGTCCTGCAGCGCATGCGCGAGGAGAAGAAGATCACGCCCGCGCAGGAACAGATGGCGCGAGCCGAGCGCATTCAGGTTCAACCCTTGTCGTCGGTGTCGAGCGCGCGTCACGGCTATGCCAAGGAATTCCTGCGTCAGCAGTTTCGCGACATCTACGGCGGCGACAATCCTCCGGACTGGAAAGTCCATACGACGTTCGTCCCGGAGATTCAGGACGCAGCCGAGATTGCGGTGCGCGATGGACTGCGTCGCATCGGTCGGAGCGACTTGCAGGCGGCGCTCGTCGCGATTGATCCGCAGTCGGGCAATCTGCTGGCGATGGTCGGCGGATCCGACTTCACGGTAACGCCATTCAATCGCGCGGTGCGCAGCAAGCGCCAACCGGGCTCGGCCTTCAAACCGTTCGTCTATGCGGTGGCGCTGGAGACCGGTCTCTCGCCGGTCTCGACCATCAATGGACTGCGACAGGTCGCGGTGCAGGCACCCGAGGGCGTCTGGATTCCGCGTGACGAGCGCGCAACGGGCCAGGATTCGATGACGCTGCGCGAGGCGCTGCTCGAATCGAACAACGCTGCCGCGGTGCTGTTGCAGCAGCGCGTGGGTACACGACCAGTGCTGCGCCTGGCCAATGACCTCGGGGTGACCGGACAACCCGATGTGCCCTCGCTCGCCCTCGGTAGTGGCCTGGTCAGCCCGATCGATTTGACGGCCGCCTACGCGGTGTTCCCGAATATGGGCTATCGCGTACGGCCGCGCGGCATCGTGTCGGTCCTCAACGCGAACGGCAGCACCGTGCATCAGGTCCACATCGAACGGGACAAGATCCTCTCCGATCAGGTGTCGTTCCAGATGGTCTCCATGCTCGAGGACGTGGTGCTCCGCGGCACCGGCGCTGGTGTGCGTGCGCAGGGCGTCAAAGGAGCGATCGGCGGCAAGACGGGCACAACGAGTGAGAATCGCGACGCGTGGTTCGTCGGCTTCAACTCCTCTGTCGTCGTCGGCGTGTGGGTCGGATTCGATCAACCGCAGAAGATCTTCGAGGGCGCCTCAGGTTCACGGGTTGCGCTCCCGATCTGGGCGGACTTCATGCGCCGAACCGCGCGCCGCCTGCCAGCCGGCGGATTCGAACCTCCCGACGACCTGCGGCGAGAGAAGATCTGCATGCTGTCCTATCGGCGTGCGCTTGATGGGTGTCCGAGCTACACCGAGTACTTCAAAGAGGGCGACTCGGTCCCGACACAACTCTGCCAACTTCATCAGGGCAGCCTCCAGCAGCGGGCGGAACGCGCCATTCAGGGACTGTTCGGCGCAATTGGCAAGAGCATCCGGGGCATTTTCAAGAGATGAGTACGGAGACGTCTCAGGTCAGCCGCTGTTGGTGGTGCGGGACAGATCCTCTCTACGTCGAGTATCACGATCGTGAGTGGGGGAAGCCGGTCCGAGATGATCGACGTCTCTTCGAGAAGGTCTGCCTCGAAGGCTTCCAGGCCGGCCTGAGCTGGCTGACGATCCTCAGGAAGCGCGAGAACTTCCGCCACGCATTCGCGAACTTCGACGTCGATCGCGTCGCGCGGTTCACCGCACGCGATGTGACGAAGTTGCTCGGAGACGAGGGCATCATTCGCCATCGCGGCAAGATCGAGTCAACGATCAACAACGCGAAACGCGCGATTGAGCTGCGGAAGGAATGTGGTTCGCTGGCGGAGTACTTCTGGCGGTGGAAGCCTGATCCTGCTTCGCGGCCTCAGCGCATCACGCGAGAGACTCTGATGGGCATGGCGACCACACCAGAGTCTGTCGCGTTGAGTAAGGACCTTCGCCGGCGCGGATGGACCTTTGTCGGGCCGACCACGATCTATGCGTTCATGCAGGCGATGGGCCTGGTGAACGACCACGTCGAAGACTGCGACTTCAGCGGTCGGACAACTGAACCGACTGCCGCACGCGCTGGAACGCGTCCTCGTACACGCGCGCCTCGTTCTGCGGCGACACGCCGATAAGGAAGAGGACCCGCCCGTCATTCAACTGCGTCGACGTCAGCGAGACTGTCTCGCGCTGACCGGTGACTTCTGACACATTCGAAAGCGTTGTGCGCAGTGCATTGCGGCCGCTGATGCGATCGCGTGTGTAGTTGCCCGAGGCGCGCAGTTGCGGGTTGCCCTTCGCGAACGCCTGAATAAGTCCCTCGGTATCACGCTGCAGATTTCCGCTGCCGCGGACGTTGCTGACGCCGATCTGCAACCCGTGCGTGAACGCCGACGAATCGCCTGATTCGATGTAGCCGCCTTCGGGCGCGTAGGTCACGCCTCCATCGCCACCGCTGACTTCACTCCAGTTCGACGGCAGACTCAGACGCATGAAGTTCAGCGGCTGTGACGTCCGGAATGAGTTCGACGGCGGAGGCACATTGATAGGTTCTCGCCTCGCAACGGTTGTCGGGTTCGATCGCGCTTGACCCTTGGCAATCTGCTCGGCGGTGTAGGCCGGCGGCATGCCAGCGAGCCGCTGCTTGATGTCGCGGAATTGTCCCGTGTTGGCATTGCCCTCAACGCGAAGTGTCGCCGCTTCCTTGATGATCGCGTTGTAACGGTTGCCTGGATCCGGGTGGCTGCTCAACCACTCGGGTCCTCGCGAGCCGCCTTCAGCGGCGAGGGTCTTGAACATGTTGGCCATTTCGCGCGGGTCGTACCCGGCGCGCGCCAGCATCTGTGCGCCCAGAATGTCGGCCTGCGATTCATACGCGCGGCTGTACTTGGTGATATACGCGCCCGCTACAATCTGTGACCCCGTCGAAAGAACGCTGCCGGCAGTGCCACCGATGATCGCTCCGGCGATCTGTCCAAGGATGCCGCCGATCTGCGCCCCCTGACCCGAGCTCGCCTGCGCGGTGCCATGACGCAACGCGACGTGCGACATCTCGTGCGCCATTACGCCGGCGACTTCACCTTCGCTGTTCGCGGCTTCGATCATGCCGCGATTGAGGAACATTGGGCCCCCGGGGAGCGCGAAGGCGTTGATGTCCGCCTGATTCACGACATCGAAGGTGTACATGAACTCAGGGTGTTGGAACTCGGGAGGCACCGATTGCGCGAGTCGCCGGCCGATGCGTTCGACGTAGTCGTCAGTGGCCGCGTCGTTCAGCATCGGCAGCTCTTTCTTCGCCTGTGCTGCCGCCTCGCGTCCGAGCTTCACGTCTTCAGCGACGGTGTATTTGTTCTTGGGCGCAACGATCCTGGTCTGGGCGACGGAGAGTGTCGTGAGCGACAGGCTCAACGTAAGCACTGCAGCCAGTCGTGCGCGTCGTCTAGAGAGGAGA
>DATCXH010000137.1:0-2531 GCA_036565925.1 Vicinamibacterales bacterium | reverse complement strand
CGCACGTGCGATCCAGGTGGCCGTGCTCGCGTTGCTCACGGTCGGCGGCGGCGCCATCGTCACGACGTTCGGTTTCGCTGCAGGATGGATCGCCGAGACGCTGCTCTGCGCCATGGGCGGTGTCATCGCGTTCGCGATGATCGAGCCGGCGCGAGGTGAAGACGAGTCCGACGAGCGCATGTCATCGTCACGCGCGAAGGTTCCGTGGAGAGTGATCGCCCTGTTGATCGTGCCGTTGGCATTCCTGGATGCGGCAGCATCAACGGGCTCATTCCTGCTGCAGACCACCGGCAATCGAGGCCCGCTGGCGGTGACCCTGGTCGTCGCGGTGATTGCGCTGGCAAACGCAGTCGGCTCCGCGTTCGCGACGCGGCTCCCCGAAACGGGTGTGCGCATGCAGCTCGCGATCGCCGCACTTGGGTCAGTGGTGGTTGCCGCTGCGCTGACAATCCCCGGCGCGCTCGTGCCCGCAACGATCGCACTCTCGTTCGGCACCGGCACGCTGCATCCGTTGCGAGCATCGGCGATTCAGCGACTCGCGAGCGACGGCGTCAGAGCTCGAGCGGCGTCGGCAGCTAGCGCCGGTGACATGGCGCTGTCGACAGTGTTTCTGTTACTCGCAGGAGGTCTAATCACTCGAAAACGATAGAAACGCGGACGTGGCTGCAGACATACCGCGCGGCGGTCGCGACTCCACCTGCCGGGAAATCGACCTCCGCTCATACTCTCCCGATTCCCGCGCGTCTAGTTGCTCGTTCGTGTCTTTGTCGGACATAACTTGTGTTGACGTGGAGAATCCGTGTGGAGGTCAGGCCGACTCAAGCAGCTGACCGCGCGAGAAGCCAGTGGGCACCAGCGAGGTTGAGCGCTCATCCCGTCAATTCGGCGCGACCCGAGCGGCCAGCGGCCGACGACGGCGCCAGCACCCCAGCGAGCAAACTCCGCTCGCCGGGGACCCCGCTCGCAGCGCGGTCCGGCCACCGGAACCGGATTCGGAACGTCAACACAAGTGATGGCCGTGAGATGACAGCCGCGGTCACGGACGCGCAGGTTCGATATCGACTGCAATCGATCGCCACTTGCCTTGCTTGAACCGGAGGACGCTCAGTGTCGCGCGGGTCGCGTGGCCGACAACGATCGCCGTCCAGATGTGGGCCGGGTCGAGGCCGTACATCGCCTGGAACAGCGTGCATAGTCCGAGCGGGATGATCACCTGCGAGATGATCGAGATGAAAAGCGGGCTGCGCGTATCGCCGGTGCCCTGGAGGCCGCCGGTGTAGCTGAGCGCGACGGTGATGAAGAGACCGGACACACTCAGGTAGAGCAGCAGCAGCCGTCCTATCGACAGGACCACCGGGTCGGTCATCCCGAAGATCGCCAGCAGGTAGCCCGGGATGGCGACAAACAGCGCGCCGATCGCAATCGCGACGCCGAGGCCGATCTGCGAGGCGACCTTGACGCCGTCCACCGCGCGCTGCGGATTGTTGGCGCCGAGGTTCTGGCCGGCGATCGTCGCAGCCGCGCCCATCAGACCGGTCGACGTCCACGTAATCAACGAGAACAACTCCGTGTAGCCCACCGCATACGCCGCCTGCGCAGCGGCGCTCTGCTCGAGCGAGCCGATGAAGCGCAGCATCAACACGCCGCCGACGTTCATCGCGATGCCCTGCACGCCCGCCGGCAAACCAAATTTGAACAACGACCGGATGATCGTGAAGTCCGGCGCGTGGCTCATGCCCTTCTCGAAATGGACCACCGAGTCGGGACGGGTGATACGCCAGATGCCGTAGACCGTGACCGTCGTGCTGCTCGAAATCGTCCCGAGCGCAGCCCCGAGTGTTCCGAAGATCGGGATGAGGATGACGTTGAAGACAATCGTCAGCACCGTCATGATCACGCCGAGCCTGAGCGGCGTCTGCGGATCGCCGGCAGCACGGAACGCGCCGCTCAGCATGAAGAACATCAGCATTCCGAAGACGCCGAGGAACATCGCGCGCAGGAACGGCAACGCTTCGGCACGCACGTCGGGCGCCGCATTCACCAGAGTCAGGAGCGAGGGTGACGCTGCGTAGCCAATGGCCGCGAGCACGACCGCCAGCGCGAACGCAGTCAGGAACGCCTGGTAGACGACGCGGTTGACCTTGTCGGGTTGATTCGCACCGGCAAACCGCGCCACGAGCACGGCCATGCCTGTGAACGTCGAGCTGATGAAGACGATGACGACGAGGATGATCTGCCAGCTGACCCCGATAGCGGCGTTCGCGGTGTAGCCAACGAAGTGGCCGACCATCGCATGGTCGATGATGCCCTGCAGACCGGCGATGATGTTCTGCAGCATCGTCGGCCAGGCCAACGTCCAGACGGCGGGACCGATCGGACCCTCGACAATAGACCGATCGAATTTCCTGAACTTTCCCCCGGGTTCGGCCACAGAAACGGCAGTGTACTACGCCGAGCCTGCGGCTCAGGCGACAGGAACTGAGGTTTCGGCGAGGCTGGCGAACACGGGTAAGATGTGCGTCCAGAGGAGG
>DATCXH010000143.1:0-13465 GCA_036565925.1 Vicinamibacterales bacterium | reverse complement strand
CCACAGGCGTCAAAGCTCGACATCGATCCCCGATACTGCCGAGTGAGGTCCGTCGCGGATTCCCGTTAGACTGGGATCCGGTTTGCTTCGGCGAGCCGATTCATCTTGGGACGGGTCACGCGCGATGTTCTGCCGCGTCGTCGTTCTTCTCGTGTCCGGGCTGCTCGTCATGCCGTTGGTCGCTTCGCCTCCCGCCGACGCCCCGCAAAGACCTTCCTCAGACGAGCACACACTCCCAAGGCCGGACGAACTTCCGGTCATCGCCGAGTACCACTATCGGCTGTCGGGCAGCGCGCGTCCGTTCCTGTTCTGGATCACGCGAGACAACGTCGGCAGCGGCCGCATGACGTGGCGGCGTTCGGGGAATGGGACGCTCGCCTTCGAGCTGCTCATGGGTTCGGATCCCGAGCGAGCCCCATTCAAAGCGAATCGTTGGGGATACATTCGCGAAGTCGTGCGCGGCGACTCCGCGGAACTGGTCGCCGTGAAGACCGACACGGAAGAAGAGTCGATCGACGAGGCCAAAGCGAGCGTCAATCAGCCGGCGCGAGACCGGGCGCTGACTTTCATCCGTGAGGACGTGAGCCCTCGTGAGGCGCGGGCAGCAAGCGCCGTGGTCGATGTCGGCCGCGCAGCCACGTATCGGGATCTCGACTTCGTGCTCGACCGCATGTCGTCAATTCGCGAATGGCAGGAGCGCGTACGCACCCGCCCGCTTTCGACCCGGCCGGGATTCCTGGTCGCCTTGACCGAATTGATGCAATCCGGCGTCGACACATGGAATTCGGCGCCGAACGGCTCGTTCCGATACGGCTCGCATACGGTGCTCTTCATCCATCGCGCACTGCCTTACGAGTTGCGCCAGTCAGACGTCGAGGTCCTGCGCGACGCCACGCTCGGAGGTCAACGGCACGCGCACCTGCTGCACGGTGCGTTTCGAATCAGGAATCCGAGCACCAATTACCAGAGCCATTTCTCAGTGACCTATGGCGTCGATAACGGAATAGCGGCCGTGCCGGTGCGGATCACGTATCAGCCGCGATGGTGGCTGCGAACCCAGCTCACACTCGAACCACCGGCTTCAGCGGTGCGCACGCCTGAACAACCGGTTCAACAGCCTTGAGACTGTTTGGCCGCGGCACGAATGGCTTCGCGACGTCGTGTCAATGTTGCGGGCGCGTCCGGATCCGTCGCCAGAACCGCTTCGATGTGCTTGCAGAAATCCGGCTCACCGCTTGCCGATCGCAGTTCGTCCAGAAACGGCTGAATCTTACTGAAGGTCCCGTAGATCTCGTTATGCGCGGCGAGGAAGGCGGACGCGTCGATCGCACCGGTCGTCACGAGTGATGCCGCCATGTCCCAATATCCAAGCACCATACGAAACGACGCGTTGCGCTCGCCACTCACCGTTTCGACAACGTCGGCGAGACTGCCTGGGTTGAAGTCGCGCAGGAACCACTCCCTCGCCTCGCGCAGGACCGGATCTCGCCGGAGCTCGTAGAGACGCAGATTGAGGAGACCGCTCTCGAATGCGCTCAACGGCCTACTCCCTGGCTGGCCCCATCACGAACAGCGTATTGCCGAACGGATCGAGCAGGTCGAACGTCCGCGCGTCCCACTCCTCGTTACGCGGTGGACGAAGCACCGCCACCTTGCTGCTCCACTCGCGATAGTACTCGTCAGCGTCCTGCACCTCGAGCGACACGCACGCGTTGCGACCGTGGCCCGACATCGGACTGTCGACGGTCAGGCTGATTGTTCCGCGCGCCAGACCGAGCAGCCCGGTGCGGCCGTCCTCGGTCACCTCGAATGTGACGTTGAATCCAAGTCCGTCGACGTAGAACGCCTTGGCGATCGAAAGGTCATCAGCAGGCAGGATCGGGACGGCTCGCTCCATGCCTAGAGGGTAACTCGCGTGTGCAGGGCTGCGTGAGTTACTGCGGTGACAAGTCGACGGCGACCCGAACGTGGTTACGCACGCACAGACAGGCCCGTTCGCGAGAGGATCGCCTGGGTGATGCGCTGCAGCGGGAGGATTTCATCGACCGCGCCCCGTTCGATGGCGACCTTGGGCATGCCGAAGACGACCGACGTCGCCTCATCCTGCGCGATCGTCGCGGCGCCGGCTTTCTTCATCTCCAGCAGTCCGTCCGCGCCATCGTCGCCCATCCCGGTCATGATGACGCCGACGGCGTTGGCCCCTGCGGCCTGCGCGACCGAGCGAAACAGCACGTCGACACTCGGGCGATGACGTGCGACGAGAGGACCGTCGACAACGCGAACCATGTATTGGGCACCATTACGGTTGATCATCGTGTGCCGGTTGCCCGGCGCGATGAGGACGAGACCGGGACGCACGCGATCGCCGTCCCTGGCTTCCCTCACATCGACGGCGCACAGTTGATTCAACCGCTCCGCGAAGTTGGCGGTGAAGACCTCGGGCATGTGCTGCACGACGACGAAGCCTGGTGCATCGAGCGGCAGTGCCATCAGCAACACGCGAAGCGCCTCGGTGCCGCCGGTCGACGTGCCAATCGCCACGACCTTGTCGGTCGTGACCGACAACGTGCGCGCGGGAACCGTCGGCAGCACGACGTCGGCAGAGTGGCGTTTCTCGGATGACGGAATGTTGGCGCGCCGTTTCGGACGCGCCTCGGCGGCGCCTCGCACCTTGTCCACCATCATGATCGCCTGCTCGTACAGAAATTCCTGAATGCCGACCGCGGGCTTCTGAATGACGTCCACAGCCCCGTATTCGAGCGCGCGCAACACAGTGTCGGCCCCATTCTTCGCCAACGCCGAACACACCAGAACCGGGATCGGCCGGTCGGCCATGATCTGTTGGAGAAAGGTCAGCCCGTCGAGATGCGGCATCTCGATGTCCAGCACGATCACGTCGGGCCGCCGCTGCTTCATCTTGCCCATCGCGATCAGGGGATGCGCCGCGGTGTCCACGTGAATGCCCATCTCACGTGACAACACCGTGGTCATGACCTGGCGCATGACTGCCGAGTCGTCCACGACCAGGACGTTCAGCGTACCGGCGGAAGGGATCTCTCTCACCGTTGATTCACCCGCTTTGGATGGTTACACCGCCATCGCTTCAGCACCGCTCCGTTCCGGGACGCGGGCGTAGACGTTGGGACCGATGCTGACGAGTCGATCGGTAATCGTTGTCGTGGTCTCCGCATAGCCCAGGAAGAGGCAGCCGTCCGGCGCAAGATGCGTCATGAGCCGGTCGACGACCTTGGCCTTTGACTCGCGGTCGAAGTAGATCAAGACGTTCCGGCAGAAGATGAAGTCGAACGTCCCTCTGACGGAATACATCGCGTCGTTGAGATTCATGCGCGAGAACGACACCACCTCGCGAATCTCGGGCCCGGCCTTCATCTTTCCGGTCTGATTCCCCGTGCCGCGCAGCATGAACTCCTTGCGATAGTGCAGTGGGATGTCCTCGGCCTTGTCGATCGGCCACAGTGCAGCACGCGCGGCGGCCAGGACCTTGTTCGAGAGATCGGTGGCCACGACCTCAATCTGCCAACCCGCTGACGCGGGAAACCGATGGAGCAACGCCATTGCCAGTGAGTACGGCTCTTCGCCAGTCGAGCACGCAGCACTCCATGCGCGCACACGCTTGATTCCAGTGCGCGCCGCCTCCGCTTCGAGTCGCGGGAACACCTGGTCGCTCAGGAACAGAAACTGCCGCGGATCGCGAAAGAAATGTGTCTCGTTGGTGCAGATGCGATCCAGCAGCCGCCCGCGCTCCTCGGTGGCCGCCGCATCGGCGACCAGGCGGTAGTACTCGTCGAATGTGGTCAGCCCGAGTTCGCGCAGTCGGCCGGCGACACGGCTGACGAGCAGCGACTTCTTCCCGTCGGTCAGGGCGATGCCGGCTTCGCGGTAGATCAGGTCTCGGTATTTCGCGAACAGCGCGTCGCTCAGATCCCACTGCAGATGGGCATCGACGATGAACGCTGGCCGCGACGAGTTCACGACAGAGACAAGCCCTCGGACGGCTGCGACAACGACTGTCCCGCGAGTGAGACCACCGGATCGTCCGCCGCAAAGACGTGGTCCATGTTGAGGATCAGCACGAACTTCGTGCCGAGCTTGGCCATCCCCTCGAGGTGCTCCAGACGAACACTCGTCCCGAACGCCGGGGCCGGTTCGATGTCCTGCGGCGAGAACTGAATCACCTGACTCACCGCGTCCGCGACGATCCCCATCACCACACGCTCGCCGACGAGCGTCGTCTCCATGATGACGATGCAGGTGCGCCGGCCCACAGGAACGGCGGGAAGTCCGAACTTCACGGCCAGGTCGATCACCGGCACGACGCTGCCGCGCAGGTTGATGACACCGCGAATGTACGGCGGCGTCGTCGGCACCTTCGTGACGATGCCGTATTCGATGATCTCCTTCACGCTCAGCACGCCGACGGCGTACTGCTCGTCGGCGAGGAAGAACGTCAGGTACTGCCGTTGGTTGGCTGCGTCGTTCTCCATCGTGCTCATCTCAGAACCTCTGGAACTCCGCATCCACGGACGATGGATCGACGGCACCGCCGTTGGCCTGCCGGGCCCGCTCGGCCAGCATGTTCTTCAGTGCCATGTTGGTGGCGGGAGACATGGCGGCGATCCGAACCGGTTGCGCCTCGGGCGGCGGGATGACGATCGGACCGTTTGGCTTGCTGTGATGACTGCCAACCTTGAAGAACGCGATCAGCTGCTGCAGGCTCTCCGCCTGTGACGCGACTTCTTCTGCCGTCGACGCGAGCTCTTCACCCGCCGCCGCGTTGCGCTGCGTCACCTGATCCATGTGGCCGATGGCTTTGTTGACCTGACTGATGCCGGACGCCTGTTCGCGCGATGCCGCGGCGACTTCCTGCACGAGGTCCGCGGTCTTGCGGATGGCGGGCACGAGCTCGGCCAGCAGTAAGCCCGAACGCTCGGCCGTGCGGACGCTCGACCCGGCGAGCGCGCTGATCTCGCGCGCCGCTGCCTGACTGCGCTCAGCCAGCTTGCGGACTTCGGTCGCGACGACGGCGAAGCCCTTGCCATGGTCACCGGCTCTGGCCGCCTCGATGGCGGCGTTCAGCGCCAGCAGGTTGGTCTGATAGGCGATCTCCTCGATGATCGACACCTTCTCGGCAATCGACTTCATCGCGGTGACCGTCTCGCGCACGGCCTGACCGCTTTCTTCGCCGTCCTTCACGCCCTTCGACGCCATCTGCTCCATCTGACGGCTGTTGTCGGCGTTCTGCGAGATCGACGCGTTCATCTGCTCGATGTTCGACGTCGTCTCCTGTACGCTGGCGGCTTGCTCGCTCGTGCCGCGCGACAGGCTCTGCGTGGTTGCCGACACCTGACCCGATGCCGCGGCCAGATTCGCGGCACCGGCGCGGACTTCCGACACGACTTCGAGCAGCTTGGCGATCATCGCGTTGATCGAGTCGGCGACCTGTCCGACCTCGTCGTGGCGATCGATCTCGACCCGCGTCGCGAGGTCACCCGACGCGACCCGTTCTGCGGCATCCACCAGTGACTTCAGCGGCATGCTGATGCTGCGGCTCAGACGGAGACCGAAGAAGATCGCCAGCAGCACCGATCCGATGGCGATGACGGTCAGGACCGGGGTCTGAGACGAGAGATCGAGTTGCGCGTCGTTCTCCTGAATCATTTGACCGAGTCCGCTGACCATCTGGTCGGCCCGCACCTCAGACTCGTTCATCGAGAGGTTGACGGCTTCGATCGTTCGCTTCGACTCGTAGAGCGCGACGGCTTCCTCGAACGTCGATTGATAGCCCTGGCTCTTGGCCTTCACCTGCTCGAGGGCTTCGGCGCGCTTGGTGTCCCCCGCCTGACGTGCCTTGACGATTTCGGCGTCGAGCTTGCCGCCGACGCGCTCGCCGAGCGTCCGGTGCAGCTCGCGCATCTTCTGATCGCCCGACAGCAGGTAATCCTTCTCGGCGGCGGTCTGCTTGAGCATGTCCACCTGGATTTGTGCGAAGCGGCCCGCCTCGCGCGCCGACGACGTGATGACGTCGGCCTCCCTGCGGACACGCCGGACATCGAGCGAACCAATGACGCCGACCAGGGCCACGAGGATCGACATCAGCGCGAACGCTCCGGTGAGCTTCCTGCCGATGGTCCAGTTCCGAAACATGCCCTTCATCACTCCTTCTCTCCTTCGTGGGCCACCTGACGCGGCCCCTACGATCGCGAACCTGACGCGCGCAGCGCCTCACGCAGCAGGCCTTCAACTTCCAGAATCAATGCGACACGTCCGTTGCCGAGGATCGCTGAACCGGAAACACCCGGTAGTTCCCCCAGCGTGCGGCTGAGCGGCTTGATCACCGTCTGGTTCTCCCCAAACAATCGATCCACGACGAGGCCGACGCGCTGATCGTGATAGCGCAGCACGAGCACGTTCTCGCGCTCGGTGGGCTGTCCGCCAAGTCGAAAGCAGTCGCGCAACCGCACGTACGGCAAGGCCTGACCACGCAGGTTGATCACGCCGCGGCCGGCGAACTCCTCGCTGCCGTCGCGCGGGAACTCGATGCACTCGATTACCGCATCGAGCGGCATGATGTAAGTCTCCTCGTCGACGCCCACGGCAAAGCCGCGAATGATAGCGAGGGTCAACGGCAGTCGAATCGTGATCGTGGTGCCGACGCCGGCGCGGCTCTCGATCGAGATCACGCCACGCAGGGCTTCCACATTCCGGCGCACGACGTCCATGCCCACGCCACGACCCGAGAACTCAGTCACCTCTGACGCGGTCGAGAAACCTGGTTCGAGGATCAGCCGGAACAGCTCGTTGTCATTGAGCTTCTCGAAGTCCGCGGTATAGCCCATCGCCCGGGCACGCTCGATCACCTTTGCCCGCTCCAGACCCGCGCCATCGTCCTGGACCTTGATGACGATCGAGCCGCCTTCGTGCCACGCCTGCAGCGACAGACGACCGCGCGGATCCTTCCCGAGTGCCTTCCGTTGTTCGGGGTCTTCGATGCCGTGGTCCACGGCATTGCGGACGATGTGGGTCAGCGGATCGCGAAGGTGTTCGATGACGTTCATGTCGACGTCCACGTCTTCGCCGGCGAGCTCGACATAGGCGAGCTTGCCCTGGGCGGTCGCGACATCGCGGACAGTGCGCACGAACTGGCGGAACGTCGGCCCGAGCGGCACCATGCGGATCTTCATGACCTCCTCCTGAAGGTCCATGAAGAGACGATCGGCGGCACGATGGGCTTCGAGGATGTCCTCGATCTGTTTGGCGCGATCGGTTTCGTCGAGCAGACCGGCCAGCCGCTCACGGGCGACGGCAATCTCGCCGGTCAGGTTGAGCATGCGATCGAGCTTCTCGATCTCGACGCGGAGCGTCTGCGCACGCATGCCACCGGGCTGGCCCGCGTGGCGGCGGCCCTGAGCACCGGCGCGTCGTTCCTTCTTCGACTCGCCGTGCGCAACGCCCGAGTTCTCGCCGCCGGAGGCTTCGACCATCAGGTCTTCGAGCAGCTCGAGGTGCTCGGGAAGCAGCTGGTCGTGACCCTTGACCGCTGCAGTGACCAGCTGTCGCAGCGCATCGACGGTCTGGAGCAGAATCGTGGCGAGCGGCGTGGTCAACACCATCGCGCCGGTACGAAGACCATCGAGGACGTCCTCGACGCCGTGCGCGAACCTGGCCAACGCGGGAAAGCCGAGCCCTGCCGCGTTGCCCTTGATCGTGTGCGCGGCGCGGAAGATCGCCTGCAGCGTCTCTTCGTCCTGCGGCGTGGTCTCGAGCTGGACGAAGGCGACCTCCATATCGCGGAGGTTCTCTTCCGACTCGGCGCTGAAGATCTGCAGCAGCTCGGCGCGATCGAGGAAGTTGGGTTCCATCACAGGCTGCGCACCCACGCGGCGCCGTCGTGTGTCTGGAAGATCAACTTGCGACCGCGCTCGCCCTCGACGTCCTCAGCGGCGACAGGAATGTTCTCTTCGATCAAAATCTGCCGGGCGATCTCGACGTTCTTCTGTCCGAGATGGTTGCCATTGCCGACGCCGCGGAATGCACGGAGCACACACGCACCGCCAAACAGCTTGGCCTGCAGGCAGCGGCGGCGTGCCCCGGCGGCGACGACCTCGCGAATCAGCGTGCGCACCGCCGCGTTGCCGAAGCGGGCCGACGCTGGATCGCTGCCCTGTGGCAGCAGAAAGTGATTGATGCCGCCGATTCCTGATGTGGGATCCCAGAGGCCGACCGCGACGCACGATCCGAGGACGGTCGTGACGCGGCAGGGCTCGCGCGAGATCACCATGTGACCGGCGTGCAGGTAGGCCTGCTGCAGCGTACCGGTCGGCGGCAACGGCGACACACCACTCGACGGATGCTCGAGCGCCGACGCCGCCGCGTTCCGTCGCATGCTCACGCAGTCGCTCCAGCCATGCCGTCGGAGGCGGCATAGAGACGCGTGAACAGCAACGCACTGGCCGCATGCGAGGCCAGCACGTCGAACAGGTCGATGTCGATCGCGTCGAGCCAGCCCTTGTGCGGCAGCAGACGGAACACCGCCAGCACGCCGACGACACGTCCGGCGACCTTCAAGGGAATGCACGCGGTCAGGGCGGCATCGCCATCGCCGGTCAAGGCACCACCCTCCTGACGAATCAATCGTTCGCCCGTGGACGCGGCGCGGCCGATTGCGCCTTCACCGAGCGCGATGTCCCGATACGGGCCGGGCTCGATTCCCATCGAGGCCAACAGCCTCAACCGGCCGCGTGCGGCATCGGTCTCGAAGATGGCCATTTCCTCGGAGCCAATCAGGTTGGTGACGATCTCCTGCACCGACGAGAGGACGCTCGGGCGATCCAGTGCGCCATGCACGCTGGTCACCGCGACATAGAGTGAGGCCAGATTCGCCACCTGGGCTTCGCTCTCTGCCTTCAAACCGTCCACGAGCACGCGGAGCCGCTCGTTCTCGGCGAGCAGTCCCTGCACGTACTCTTCGGTGTACGCAGACATGGTGTGTTACTCGCCGATCAAGTTGCGGACCTTCGACAGCAGTTCCGGTCCGTGAATGGGTTTGGTCACGTAGTCGTTGCAGCCGACTTCGTACCCGTTCTCCATGTCGTCGCCGCCACCGCGCGTGGTGACCATGATCACCGGGATCCCGCGTGTCGCTTCGAGGCGCCGCAGTTCGCGGCATGCTTCGAAACCGTCCATGCACGGCATCACGACGTCGAGGATGATCAGATCCGGGCTCTCGTCGAGCGCCTGCTTCACGGCCTCGCGGCCGTCGCGAGCGATCACCACGTCGTAGGCGCTCTTGGCCAATAACGTGCGCTCCATCATCAACGCGGTATTCGAGTCGTCGGCGACCAGGATCTTTTTACGCATCGGCGGCCCGAATCAGAATCCGCATTGGCAGTTCGTTGATCGTCACCATCCGGCAGATCACTTCCTGTTTCCCGTTGGCGTCGGACAATGGCGTCCAGCCGGTGGTCATCCGTGTCACCGCAGGCGGGCGCAGCTCGAACAGACAGTCGTCGCTGAGCCTGCTCAACCACGCGCCGCACACCATGTTGGCGAACTCGCCGACCCCGTCGAACTGCGAGGCTTCCTCGAGCGTTTCGTTGGTCTGCATGCCGAGGAGCGACGTCACCAGCCACATGCCGAGTGGCTCAGGCATGACGATCTCGACTGCCCCCGCAAACGAGCCCTCAAAGGCCACCGAGACCTTCAACCACGCGTCCTTCACCAGGCCGACTGCGTCGGCAAACTGCGTATGATCGGCCGGTTCGACAAACACGAAGTAGGCGTTCTCACTGACCTCGATGAGCGCTGTCTGCAGCGCATCGTGCAAATCAGCGGGATTAAGCGCCGGCGATTTGGCAGAGGACATCGCGGACCACCTCCGGTCGAAAAGGCTTTTCGACGTACAGGTTGACGTTGAGCTCGCGCGCTTCTTCGCGACGCAGCTTCGAGCCGTCGGTCGAGATGATGATGCGCAGCAGATCCTTCCAGCTGTCGCGCTTGGCCATCTCCCGCAGCAACTGCATCCCGTTCATCACCGGCATATTGAGGTCGGTGAACACCGCTTGCACGCTGTGCGTCTCGAGAATCTTCAGCGCCTCGAGCCCGTTCGGCGCCTGGTAGATCGTCCCGATCGGCAGATCCGCCAGGCCCACGACGCGGTGCAACAACGCGCGCATCGTCGCCGAGTCGTCGACGATGAGAATGTTGAGCGGTTTCACACCAGCCGCCGTCGGTGCACTGCTCTGATTCATGTCTGCTCCTGCCATACCCTGTCGTCACCTCGCTTTGTAGTACGTTTCCTCAACACACACGAATCACCGATCGTGAAGACCGACTAACAATTCACCGTTGGAAACCGTGAGCGTCGCCCGGCGTGCTTTGTTGCCGCCGACTTCCTCACCCTCGAGAAACACGCCGCTGCGCCACAGGACGCTGCGCGCGGCCAACAGATTGCGCTTCGCCCAACGATCCGCCTGCTCGCGATCGCCGATTTCCGCACCACCCACCAGCCGAACTTTGCAGCGTCCTCGCACGGCACCCATCGAGGCCGCCTGATCGAAGAGCAGCTGCACGCCGGTGTCGGCGAAGCACGCCGGCTCTGATCCGGCGCGTTCGGGATTGAGCTTGGAATCGGGCCACAGAAAATGCAGCAGGCCGCCGACGCCCGAGACGGGATCCCACAAGCACACCGCGACGCAACTGCCGACCGGTGCGCTGGTCGTCAGCACGTCCGCCGCCGCTTTGGACACCAGGACTTCACCGGCGTTCACCGCCCGCCACCGGGTCTCGTCGTCGGTGTGAGGTTTACCAGTCATTGTCGGTATCGATGACGTAGACGTCCGAATCGCTTTCGCCCGCAGCAGCTGACGGGCCGACCGGGCCGTCGACGATGTCCTGCACTGACGTCGGCGCGTCGAACTCGATCGCCGACTCGTAGCTGAGTGTGCCGTCGCGATGGATGGTTGAAATCTTCGAGCGGACGATGCGGCCTTCGAGCTTGGCGCGGGAACCCTGGATGCGAATCGTGACCACCGTGCCAACACCGGGACGCGCCTTGCCCTCAACGAGCAGGCCGGTGTCAGAGATGTTGATGACGTCCACGTCGCCGCCAGGCAGCAGGCGAGCTCGCGGCTTCCCGAGCTGGGACGCCGGGACGCGCGGAGATCGATGCTGCTGCGCCCCAGGACCGGGGGAACCAGTTTCGTCGAGAGGTTCCGTCAGCGACATGTCATCACTCCACTGCCAGGCGGGCCTGCTCCGCCTCTCCTCCTGCGCGTTTACAGACGCGCCTCTCCGTCACGAGCCACGTGCGACACATACACCCGGAAGGTCAGCGAATCGCCACTGACGCTCTCGAGGCGCAAGGCTCCTCCGGCTTGTTTCACCGCTCGAAGGGCCGACGAGTACCCGCGGCTGACCTCTTCGGCGCCCACCTGACCGGCGAGCATTCGTTCTCGCGTGCGGTCGTCGATCCCCCAACCGGTAGCTGTCAGCGAAATCAGGCCGTACGAACCCGGCTCGATGCCGTCGTGCTGCGCGGCGTTGTCGTCATCGACGCCGACACTGGTGACGTCGATCTGAATGCGACCACCAGCAGGCAGCACGTCCACACCGGCGACGGTCAGGTTCACCAGCGCTTCTTCGAGCGGCGGCTGCGCCGCGAGGACGGCCGGCAGCGACGGATTGGCCGTCACTGCGAGTTCGATGTGCTCGTCGATCAGGCGTCGCAGCACGTCCTCCATATGGCTCACGACGGTGTTGAGATCGCAGATCGTGAGCACACGCGCCTCGCGGCGTCCGAACGCGACGAGCTGTCGGCTCAACGCCACAGCTTTCGACGCTGCGCGCTGCATTGACTCGAGGTCCTGCGATTCACTGACCGTGGTGACCACGTGCGTGAGATCAGCGGCGATACCGCTGGTGACGCGTGCCACGTCTTCCCAGCGGCGCGCTCGACGCAGCTGGGTCTCGAGTGTGCGCTGCGCGGTGACGTTCTCGGCCACCACTTCAAAGCACTGACCGTCACCGTGCGGACTCTCGATCTCACGGCCGTAGAGGCGTAAGGTGATCGGTTGCCGATCGCGATCGAGCCAACGCGTGTCGAGCGGCTCGCTGCCCTGAGCGCGCCAACGCGTCACCGCTTCGTCCCAGGCCGTCGCGTCGGTCATCACGGCGAGGGTGGATGTCGCGGAAAGCACGGCGGCCGGCGATTCGTATCCGAGCACCGCGGCCATCGCCGGATTCAGATTCATCAAGCGGCCGTCTGAGGTGGCGCGGAAGATGCCGTGTGATGCGGCCTGCACGAACGCTTCGTAGAACTGCCAGTGCTCGAGCTCGATCGCCTTCAGCTTCGCGTATTCATCGACCTGACGGCTCAGTGCCGCATCGTGCTGAGACTCGGCGTCGCGCAGCAGCGAGCCAAGCTCCTGGAACGTTGCTCGTGCAGTGCCAGAGATGCGATGGAGATCCGCTTCGAGATCGCGCAGCGGTCGCCGTTCGGGCTCCGCGAGCGGCGCCGGCGCCGTCGCCGGCACGGGCAGGTCCCGGACCGGCGTTGGCGTCTCAGGCAGGAAATCGAGGTCGGTGTCGGTTTCGAGATCAGGCGGCTGCTCCGTGGCCAGCTCAGTGACCTGCGCGACCGCCTCCTCGAGACGTTTGCGCTCGGTCACATCGCGCAGAACCATCAAGAGCGACGGCGAACGTCCGAACTCCGCGGGTGAGGGCACCGCAGCCGCTTCGACCATCCGGTCGATGCCGTCGAGGGTGGTGATGGCAACCTCGGTGGATCGAGTCTCGCCAGCGCACACACGAACCACGAAGTCGGTCCATGCCTCGCGTGCGTCGGCCGCCACGATCGTGTCGAACTGTTTCTTGAGGAGCTGGGCCGCATTGAGCGCGCCGAGCAGCGTCACGGCGCGGTCGTTGGTCGCGAGCACAACACCATCCGCCGACAGACGGACGATGCACGCGGGAAGCTTCTCGACGAGGGAACGCAGGCGCGCTTCCTTGAGTCGCAGCGAGGCGAGTTCGCGCGTCTGCTGATACCGCGTACGCGCCGCGGTCAATCGAAGCTGTACGCGGGACGCCCAGTCGGAGGTCTTCGCGATGTAGTCGTCGAGGCTGGCACCAAACGTCTCGTACGCCGCTCGCTCGTCAGCCGGGTCTACGAGAAGAACCAGCGCGACCTCGAGATTACGTGCGCGCACATCGGCAATCGCGATACTGGTTTTGTCACTGTGTTCGATCAGGACGATATCAACCGGCGTCGTGCCAGGCTGCAGATCGAAGTCTTTCAGCACGTCGGCGAGCGACACGCATTCGACCGGCGGCTCCAAACCATTCACCGCCGTGCGTAGCTGCTCGATGTCACCGGCATACGCGACACGCATCGCCGTGACGCCGGGCAAGAACGGACGTGAGGCGGGCACAACCGGCGCGGGTGCTGGTG